>JBKPNV010000132.1:0-19032 GCA_046732795.1 Acidobacteriota bacterium | reverse complement strand
CGGCAATCCCAACCCCGTCCCGCTCGCCTTCGTGGAGAAGTAGGGCTCGAACGCCCTGGCCAGCGCCTCATCATCCATGCCGACACCGCTGTCTGCGACCGAGATGTGAACCGAGGCGTTCTGCACGGTCGCCTGCACCGTAAGCGTTCCGGGGCCGGGCATCGCGTGCAGCGCGTTCTCGATGATGTTCGTGATCGATCGCGCCATCAGATTGCGGTCCACGTATACCGGCGGGAGCGTCGCGGGAATGGCGAGGTCGAGACGGATTCTCCCGTCGAGTCCGGCGCGGTACGGGTCGACGATTTCGTGGAGCAGCGCGGCCACATCGACCTCAACGGGTCGGGCGGTCGGTGACGAAGCGAAGCTCGAGAATTCCGAAGCGATCTGCCGCAGCAGCTTGACCTGCGCGAGGATCGTCGCGACGCATTCCTGCAGTACCGGACCGAGCGGCTCTCCGCGATCAGCGTGGACGCGCCGGAGGTGCTCGGCGTTGAGCTGGATCGGCGTCAGCGGGTTCTTGATTTCGTGCGCAACCTGCCGGGCCATTTCCGCCCACGCCTCGACGCGATGTGTGCGCTCCAGCTCGCCGCGCTGCCGCTTCAGATCCGCTGCCATGCTGTTGAACGCCTCGACCAGCCGGCGGAGCTCATCGGAAGACGTGGCAGCGATACGGGCATCGAGATCGCCCCGCGCAATCCGCCGCGTGGCGCGCGTGAGGCGATTGACGGGATCAGAGATGCGCTCGGCCATCGAATAGCCGAGGCCAGCGCCGGCGAGGATGAACAGCAGCGCCGCGAGCAGCGCTCGACGATCGAGCGTATCGAGCTGATCGTCGATGTCACGCTGCCTTGACGTCAGCGGTACGGTGAGGATCCCGAGTTGGCGCACGGCGAGTGGTGTCGCGGCCACCAGATATTCGAATTCGCCGATTCGTTCGCGTGTCACTGAAGCGGCTTCGTTTCGCAGGGCCAGCGCGTGATAGACCTCCGCGTCGACGCGAGTTGGAAGCAGCCCCGACGCGAAGAGATTGCGTTCACTGGTCGCCAGCAGGCGCGCGCCGACGAACATGTTCACGTCCTGATCGATGAGGCGGCTGACCCACACCATCAGGTTGTCGTCCACACCCAAGCCCAGTTGCTCGGCTCGCGGCGCGGCCAGATCCTCCACCACACGACCGGCAGCCGACGCGGTGCGAATGGCCTCCTGCTCGATGCTTGCCTCCATTTGCGCCGCGACGTAATTGCGCGTCACGAGCACCAGCGCGATGACCGGCAGGATGACCGCCGCAACGAACGCCAGAAACAACTTTCGATAAAAGCTTGCTCTCATCTCTCGCAGCAGCGCCGAGCCGCCCAGCTCGCGTCGGCTGAGAACCCTGAAGACGGTATTCGCCAGCAGCAGCAGAACGTAGACGAGCAGCGCGAGCACCGTGACTTCCGCGAGATTGACGAGGTGATCGAGCGGCGCAATGACCGGGAACCCGAGCGCGTAGATGCCGCCGCGATCGTTGAGGAGGTAGACGTCGTAGCGCTGCTGACCGCGAGCCAGCTGCGCCCACATCGCGGACCGTGATTCCTCGACGCGTGCAAACACTTCATCGGGAAGCGGCCACGCGGTCGCGCGATCTGAATACAGTGTCGAGCGGCTCCAGCCGTAGACGGCGAACTCGACGTCGCGGCCGGTGAGCCCTTCCCGCTGCAGGCGATCGGGTGGCAGCAATAGCTCGACGTAGGGATTGCGCGAAGAGATGAACGACAGGTTGCCGTAGTCGTCGGGAAGCGCGTGCACGACGATGGAGCCGAGTGGCTTGCCACTGGTACCACGCGAACAGAAGGCGCGGCCCGCGTGAAGGATTCGACGCTCCTCGGCGAAGAACGGCGCGACCTCTTCATAAAGATCCCAGTCGCACGATCGTTCTTCGGATGTCGGAGGGGCCGTCAAATCTTCGGGAAGGTTGAATGCGAATCGGCTGACGAGCTTTCCGTCCGGACCGTACAATTCGACGGATGACGTGATCTGGTAGGCGGCAAGGGCCGTGGTCTGCCAGACCTGGAAGGCACGATCCGTCAACATCTCGCCCGGAGTAACTTTCGTGGAGATCAGATCGATGAGCTCCGGGAACCCGTCGATCTGGCTGAGGCTCTGCTGAACCTGCATCTGCACGTTCTGTCGAAGATTCCGTACCTGCGGCGCGTAGGTGGCCTCGACGAATTTCTCCTTGGCATCGCGCGCGAGCTGCACGACGGTGGGATAGAAAGCGAAGGCCGGCGCAATCATCGGCAGCGTGAGCAGCGTCAGACGGAAGGCCTGTGAGCCGTGACGATAGCGCGCGGCGAGGCGTCCAGCCGCCATTGCGAGGCTGATCGCGACAAGAATGGCCACCAGCAGTGGAAGCGTCCGTGCGCCCCACTGGCCGCCAATCGATTGCCAGGCGAAGACCGGGATCGTCCAGGCGAGCAACGTCAGCAACCACATGCGCCAGTCGGTTCGCCGAACACGCCATCGATGGAGCGCCGCGCGCAGCAGCACGACGGCGAGGCCAATCGCTGCGGCGTGCGCCATCAGCAGCCCTACCTGCATCGTCAGGCGGGATGCCTCCCACGGATGGAGCGAAAAGTGGAGAAGGTCAAGGTTGGTTTGCGTGATCGTGTCCCTGAGCAGCGCGACGTGACCGAGGAACACAGCCGCTACGGCGATACCCGCAACCACCTGCGTCGCCAGGAAAGCCAGAGGTGCATCGGAGACTCCGCGCCGGTTCTGGCGTTCGTGCAGGCGCAGTGCCTCGATCGCGAAGAGAAGCAAGGTCACGAGAGCGAGGGCGGCGCCAGCCGTGAGCAGGAAATCAAACGGCGAGGTCAGGAGCGGTCGGAGCAGCGTCGAAGCGTAGGTAACGCCTGAGAAGATCTGCGCGTCCGACCAATCCGCCGGCGAAGCGGCGCGAAGAACGATCCGGGCGATCACGATTCCAGCACAGATCGACGCGAGAGCCGTCACGTACGGCCGCATCGAACGGGCCCGGTTTCGCCAATCAAGCAGCGGGCCCGTGAAGAGCAAAATCGTGACGGCAATGACGGTGAGTGCTAGCGACTGCGTCGCAGCCTGCCAACGCGCCCGCGTGGCGGCGAGTTCGTCCGGATCGATCGTCGCGGTCACCAAACGATTGCCCGCCGGATCATCGATGGCAAATGTCGTCGCTCCCTCAACGGTCGGCTCACCCTCGAAGCGCAATTGCATGGAGACGTCGGCAAGCCAGGTGGGGAAGCGGAAGGCATGGGTGTCCTGTCCCTGCAAGCCGCTGACCCGCCGGCCGGTCGAGTCGACGCTGACCGTGACAGGACGCTCGACCGCTATCGTTCCAATGCGGGTGCCGTTCTCGATCACGGGACGCACGTATATCAGTCGCAGGCCCGAGGCGCCGAGCGCAACGAACCAGGCTTCTTCGCCCTGAAGGCGATCCGCCACGAGCTCGGTTGGACGTCCTGCCCACGCAACTGGCTCGCCATCACCGCCGTAGATCGTCAACGCCGCGTCGTCGGGATCGTCTTCGGTGACAACCGCTGCGGTGCTGGTCAACAGCCGGCGCACCGCCCCCGTATTACCGTCGATTGCCGCGTGAATCGTCGCCGGATCGCCTGATTCGGTTGCCATGTCGCGCAGCCGTCGAGCCATGCCGTCGAACGCGGAGCGGACTTCGGTCTCCACCCGCAGTCGCATTCCTGCATCGTCGACGCCGAGTACGACACGTTGCGCAATCCAGCCGGCGGTCAGCACGAGCAGTGCGCAGACCACTCCACCAGCTCCGATGCGCAGCAATGAGCGCCAGGACATCAACAACATTGTAGATTTCGACCCGACGATTGGTGATTAGGTTTGTGACCGAGTACCATTAAATAACCTCAGTGTTCTTCCCCTTCACGCTCAAAGATGTTCTCAAGCGCGGTGCGCTCGTGGCCGCAGCCAACTGGCCCGTCGCGATCGTCCAGGCCACTGCCGATTCGTTGTTCAAACTCCTGATTGCCGCGCCGCTCATCGGGGGCGTGTTCCTCGTGGCCCTCGTGGTCGGGGCCGAGCCGGTCGAGTTGATGTCGCTCGAGTGGCGGCAGCTGGCGACGACCATCGCGTCGACCTTGCTGGTGCGCCCGGCGGTATTGGCCGCCTGGCTTGCAGCACTGGCAGTCGTCCTGGTAGGCGGGTCGCTGTTCGTGTTTCTGGTGAAGGGCGGCACCGTGGGCGTCCTCGCGCGTGGTGAACGTCACGCCGGGCTCATCGAGCGGCCGCCCCTTATCCCCGAATCGGTGACACGCGCATCGGCCTTCTCGATCGAGACATTCATCGAATGCGCGGCCGGACTGTTTCGCCGCTACGCGAAGCTTGGTCTGGCATTGAACGCCGTCTATCTCGTATCCGGCAGCGCGTATTTCGTGTTGTTCGCGCGAACAGCGGAAGCCGGCTGGGGGATGGCCGCGCTTCTCACGGCGGGTTTCGTCATCTGGATCACGGCCGTCAATTTGTTTTACTTGCTGACCCAAATCGTGATTGCAGCCGACGATTGCTCCGTCTCGGTGGCCGCAAGCCGCGTCGTGACGTTTCTGCAGCACGAGGCTCGCGCGGTTGGTGGAGTGTTTCTGATCATCCTCGGGCTGGTCGCCCTGGCGACCGGAGCGTCCATCCTCGCGACCACGGCGTTGTGGCTAGTGGGGTTCGTGCCTTTCATCGGATTGACGGTGCTTCCGCTTCAACTCGTGGCCTGGGTCCTGCGAGGCCTGGTTTTTCAGTTCATCGCGCTGGCGTCCGTAGGCGCGTATCTGAAAATCTATCGCACGGGATCAGCGGAAACGGTCGTGCGTCCGCTCGCGCCAGTCAAGGCGTCATGACCGACTACGCGAAGTTCCTTTCACCAACGGGCCGACAACTCACCGAATCCGCTATTCGGCGCATGGGTACGGTCGTGGCACGTGCCGGCGACATGGTCTCGTTCGCGCCGGGATATCCCGATGCGTCGCTGTTCCCCTGGCAGGAGCTGCGTGAGATCAGTACCGGCTTGCTCGACGGCCACGATGCGGAAACGTTGCAGTACGGTCCAACGCGCGGTTACAAGCCGCTGCTCGAATCGGCCTTGGGTGTCCTCGAGCAACGCGGGGTTCAGGCGACGCTCGATCAGCTGATCGTCACGAGTGGCTCTCAGCAGGGAATCGATCTCATCGCCCGCGTTCTCGTCAGTCCCGGAGATATCGTGCTGGTCGAGCTCCCGACCTTCACCGGCGCGATCGCCGCATTCAAGAACATGCAGGCGGAATTGCGCGGCGTCAGACTCGAGCACGACGGAATCAGTATCGACCACCTCGATGAAGTCTGGCAGCGGGAGACACGCGCGGGAAGGGCAGTCAAACTGCTGTATCTCATACCCAACTTCCAGAATCCAACCGGCTCGCTTCTCGGCCTCGGCAAACGCGGCCAGGTGCTGGAGTGGGCGGAACGTCGCGATGTCCTGATCGTCGAAGACGATCCGTACGGACTGTTGTATTTCGACGACGTGGCGACAGAAGCCGAAACGCGACCGATCAGCGCAGACGACCGAAACGGTCGGGTGTTGTATCTGAGTACCGTCTCAAAGATGCTCGCACCCGGTTTCCGCGTTGGCTGGATGAAAGCCCCGGCGCCACTGATCGAGCGTTTCGACACGGCGAAGCAGTCCACGGATCTCACCTCCGGAATCCTCGACCAGCACATCGTCCATGAAGCGCTTCGGCGGGGCGTTGCCGACAGACTCGCGCCGCGATTGCGCGATCTCTATAGACATAAACGGGACGTGATGGCGGCGGCGATCGGCGCGCGACTCAAATCGCGCCTGACCTGGCCAACGCCGAAAGGCGGCTTCTTCCTCTGGGCTACGCTTCCTGAAGGACATACGGACATCGAGCTTCTGGAGCGCGCGCTTCAGCACGGTGTCATCTTCGTCGTCGGCAGCGCGTTTCATGTCGATGGCAGCGGACACAACACCATCAGGCTCTCGTTCTCGGCGCCTTCACCAGAACGCATCGAGGAGGGGGCTCGACGGCTTGCGGAAGCCTTCGGCTAACCCACTCTCGATAGCGCGAGCCCGGCTTATTTGGTCGTCGGGCGCTTGGAGACCGGAGGTTGCAAAGTCGGAATTGAAAAAGGCTCCCTGCTGAGTGGTTTGCCGGGCAGCGTCTGAATTGGGGTAAGCGGAAGCTCCCTGAACATCATGCCGATTGGCCGGAGCCCGATGGCGCGCGCATCGCGAGTGACCACGACGATGGCCACCCGGAACGGTTCGAGCATCGTATCGACCAACGGCACACCCTGTGGATCGGCGGCCACCGAGAACATGGCGATGGGTGCTCCAGTTATGGCGTCGAACGTCGTCAAGGTGGGTTCGTTGCCGGTCACCAGGACGATTCCCCCGAACGTCGAGGGAGGCGCGATGGTCCGAGTCGTGAGATTGCGTTTCCACACTTGATTGCCGCTTCCGCGCCGCAAGGCGCGAAGGAGGTTATCGAGCGACGCCACGTACACAAAATCGTTGCTGACGGCGGCTCCTACGACGTCGCCTCCGGTGCGCAATCGATAGACGAGTCGTCCACTCGAGGCATCGAGCGCGTAGAAATTGTTGTCGGTCGAACCCACAAACACGCGATCGCCCGCAGCAGCTGGCCGGCTCAACACACCGGCGAGCTCCCGGTCCCACTCCAGGTGGCCATCGCGCGCAGCGTAGCGGCTCACACGATCGCCGCTCGCCACGACGACGCCCTCTGCGCTCGCCACCATCGACGGCGACTTCAGCGGCGTGTCGATCGTGTGTCGCCAGACTTCCGATCCGTTCGACTTGTCGAGCGCCAGCAGTTGGTTCGGCTTGCTCAAAAGATAGACACGGTCACCCTGAGTGGTTGGGGCCGCGATCAGCTCGGCGTCCAGGGGCATCCGCCATATCTGTTTGCCGCTCATCGCATCGAGCGTTTGAAACTCGCTGGCGCCTGCCGCATAGAGGACGTTATCCGAGACGATCAGCGCCCATGAGCTGGCGAGCTCCGCGGACCACTCGACCTCTCCCGTGTCTCGGTTCAGCGCAACGATCTGACCGGACTGAAGCGGAATGTATGCGCGCATTTGGTCGAGCGCGCCTTGCGCCGATGGCGGGGAGGAAAGCGCGACGGACCATGCCTCCTCAGCCGGCAACAGCGGCGCCGGCAATGGCTTGTTGCGCACCGTGTTCTGCTGACCGGCGAAGGCCTGCGGGCAAGCGCCCAAGCATGTGCATAGCAATAAGAGGTACGTTGCGAGCGTGTGAGCCACTATATGTTGTGGGATAATAGCGTGTCCGTTGCTCGGCCGCGGCAGCCGCTCTTGACGGAGGCGGACACTGCAAGGCGCTCCGACGTGTCACACCAGACCATTCTCGTCCTCGACTTCGGTTCGCAGTACACACAGCTCATCGCTCGCCGGCTGCGCGAGCTATCGGTGTATTCCGAGATTGTCCCTTTCAACACCTCGCTGACAAAGCTGCGGAGCAAGAACCCCATAGGACTCATTTTGTCCGGCGGCCCAAGCAGCGTGTCTGACGAAGGCGCACCGATGTGCGATGCCGGACTCTTCGACCTGCGAATTCCGGTTCTCGGCATCTGCTACGGGATGCAGCTGATGACGCGTACGCTCGGCGGCGAGGTGCGGCGTTCGGGCCATCGGGAGTTCGGTCACGCCCACGTCCGTGTCGCGCGCAATGGCGGAACGGGAATCGAAGCCGAACCGCGCCTGTTTCATCGGGTGCCCAGCGAACTTCGAGTGTGGGCGAGCCATGGAGACGACGTCGGCGCGGTGCCGCCGGGATTTTCGGTGGCGGCAACCAGCCTGACCGCACCAATCGTCGCCATGGAGGCACCCGACCGCCAGCTGTACGCGCTTCTCTTTCACCCGGAGGTCGTTCACACCGAGCACGGACTCGAGATTCTTCGCAACTTCGCCTACGGTGAATGCGGCTGCACGGGTGATTGGACGATCACCTCGTTCATCGAGGAGTCGACCGAAACGATTCGTCAGCGGGTCGGCAAGGGGAAGGTTGTGTGCGGGCTGTCGGGCGGCGTCGATTCGACGGTTGCCGCAATGTTGATTCATCGCGCCATTGGCGATCGTCTGACGTGCATCTTCGTCGACAACGGGTTGTTGCGTCACGAAGAGGCCAACCAGATTCAGAAACGGTTTCGCGACAAGCTGCATCTGCCACTCGATTTTGTCGATGCCTCGGATGTCTTCCTCGATCGACTTGCGGGCGTCACCGATCCCGAACAGAAGCGCAAAATCATCGGCGGCACGTTCATCGACGTTTTCGAGCAGCGCGCCAAGGAACTGGGTGGGTTTGGCTTTCTCGGGCAGGGAACGCTTTATCCTGACGTCATTGAATCCGCTTCGGTGCATGGCCCTGCCGTCGTCATCAAGAGTCATCACAACGTCGGCGGTCTCCCCGAGCGGATGAACTTCGCGCTCGTGGAACCGCTACGAGATCTGTTCAAGGATGAAGTTCGGCGGGTCGGACGTGATCTCGGTCTCGATCGTGAGTTCGTCGTGCGACAACCGTTTCCGGGTCCTGGCCTGGCGGTGCGCGTTGTCGGTGAGATCACGAAGACGCGTCTCGATCTGCTGCGGGCGGCCGATCGAATCGTCGCGGACGAGATTCGGCGCGCGGGATGGTATGAGCGGCTGTGGCAAAGTTTTGCAGTGCTCCTGCCGGTGCAGAGCGTCGGCGTCATGGGCGACACGCGAACGTACGAATATACGGTGGCAATCAGAGCCGTTGAGAGCGTCGACGGCATGACGGCCGACTGGGCCCGGTTGCCGCATGACCTGCTGGCCGCGATCTCGTCGCGTATCGTCAACGAAGTCCGCGGCATCAATCGCGTCGTCTACGATATCTCCTCGAAGCCGCCGTCCACGATTGAGTGGGAATAACGAGATGACTGCTGTTCCAGGTTCCACGTTCCGCGTTCCGAGTTCGTGGTCAGGGTTCCGGTTCCTGGTTCAGCGTTCGACGTTCGAGGTTCCCGGGGTCGAGTCCCTGGTTTCGTGGCTGAGCCCGAACCTGGAACTGAGAACGCTGAACCCAGAACTGGAACCAGGAACACGAACCGGGAACACGGAACTGGGAACGCGGAACTGAGATGTCTATCGAGTTCGTTCATCTGCATCTTCACACTGAATTCTCTTTGCTCGACGGCGCCTGTCGCATTGACGAGCTGCTCGACGAGGCGGTGAAGCTGAAGATGCCGGCGCTCGCCGTCACCGAGCACGGCAACATGTTCTCGTCGGTGGTGTTCCACGATCATGCGCGCGAGCGTGGCCTGAAACCGATCCTTGGATGCGAGGTCTATGTCGCGCAGGGGAGCCGATTCGACAAGAGCGGGCCGCAGACCGAGACGAACCATCTCGTTCTGCTCGCCGAGACCGACGAGGGCTACAAGAACCTGATCAAGCTGGTCTCAGCCGGCTACACCGAAGGGTTCTACTACCGACCCCGCATCGACAAGGATCTTCTGGCGCAGCATTCCAGCGGCCTCATCGGCCTGAGCAGTTGTCTGAAAGGCGAGGTGGCCAGCGCGCTCAAGGTAGAGCAGGCGCGGCCGGCGCTCGAGGCGGCGGCCCGGCTGCGTGACATCCTCGGCAAGAACAACTTCTTCCTCGAGATGCAGTATCAGGGCATCGAGGAGCAGAAGGTCGTCAATCGCGGCATCATCCCACTTGCGCGCGAGCTCGAGTTGCCACTCGTGGCGACAAACGACGTCCATTACCTGCGCCAGGGTGATTACCAGCCGCACGACATCCTGCTCTGCATCGGCACGGGCAAGACGGTCAACGACGCTCAGCGCCTCCGCTACACCGGTGATCAGTTCTTTCTGAAGACACCCGACCAGATGGCAGCGGTCTTCAAGGATCACCTCGAGGCGCTTCGTAACACGATGCTGGTAGCGGAGCGATGCAACGTCACGATTCCCAAGGGACAAAATCACCTCCCCTCGTTCGGCGTGCCCCAAGGGTTCACCCTCGACGAGTACTTCGAACACGTGGCGCGCGAAGGCTTCGCGCAGCGCATGGTGCGCCTGCAGCAACTGGCAAGCTCCGGACGTCTGCGGCAATCGATCGACGAGTACTCCCGCCGTCTCGAGTACGAGATCGCGATGATCAGGAAGATGGGGTACTCCGGCTACTTCCTCATCGTCTGGGACTTCATCCGTTACGCGCGTGAGGAGGGCATCCCGGTTGGACCGGGACGAGGGTCGGCGGCCGGATCGCTGGTGGCGTGGTGCATGCGCATCACCGACGTCGATCCTCTCGACTTCGACCTGATTTTCGAGCGCTTCCTCAATCCTGAACGCGTGTCATTGCCCGACATCGACGTCGACTTCTGCGAACGACGTCGTGGCGAGGTGATCGACTACGTCACCCGTAAATACGGCCGCGCGAACGTCGCTCAGATCATCACCTTCGGGACGATGAAGGCCAAGGCGGTGGTGCGGGATGTCGGGCGCGCACTCGATATGCCGTACGCGGACGTCGATCGCATCGCCAAGCAGATCCCGCCGGCGCTCGACATGACGCTGGACAAGGCGCTCACTGAAAACCCGATCCTCAAGGACATGGTGGCGAAGGACGCCAAGGTCAAAGAGGTCATCGACATTGGCAAGCGTCTCGAAGGCATGTCGCGTCATGCGTCGGTGCACGCAGCCGGCGTGGTGATCGCGCCGGGTCCCATCACCGACTACGCGCCACTCTACAAAGGGGCGCGCGACGAAATCACGACGCAATGGAACATGAAAGAGGTCGAGCGCATCGGCCTCTTGAAGATGGACTTCCTCGGACTGAGCACGCTGACGCTCATTCGTGATTGTCTCGAGGAGATCAAGCGAACCGAAGGCATCGACCTCGACATCGATGCGATCCCGCTCGACGATCCGAAGACTTACAAGGTTTTCGGCGACGGCGCCGCATTCGGGATCTTCCAGTTCGAAAGTTCGGGCATGCGAGAACTGCTCCGCAAGGCCAAGCCGGAGCGTCTCGACGACCTCATTGCCCTGAACGCGCTCTATCGCCCGGGGCCGCTCAAGTCAGGGATGGTGGACGACTGGGTCGCGCGTAAGCAGGGGAGGACCGAGGTGAGGTACGAGCTGCCGCAGCTCGAACCGATCCTCTCGGATACCTACGGGGTCATCGCCTACCAGGAACAGGTCATGCGCATCGCCCAGGCGCTGGCCGGCTTCAGCCTTGGGCAAGCCGACGTCCTGCGCAAGGCGATGGGCAAGAAGGATCCCAAGGTCATGGCGAAGCAGCGCCAGGCCTTCATGGAAGGGGCACGCGCCAAGGGAATCAACGAGAAGAAGGCAACCAAGATCTTCGACCTGATGGAGTACTTCGCCGGGTACGGCTTCAACAAGTCGCACTCGACCGCTTACGCCTTTCTCGCTTACCAGACGGCATATCTCAAGGCGAACTACCCCTGGCACTTCGCCGCCGCGTTGCTGACGATCGAAGCGCAGAACACCGATAAGCTCGCGATGTATCTCGCTGAGAGCCGCGATCGCGGCATTCCTGTTCTTCCACCGGACATCAACGAAAGCCAGCTGCACTTTTCCGTCGAACCGGGGAAAGGGGTTCGTTTCGGCCTGACGGCGATCAAGGGCCTCGGCGAGGGAGCGATTCGGGCCATTCTCGATGCGCGCGCACGGCTGGGAGGAAAGATCCCCACACTCCATGCCTTGTGCGAGGAGCTCGATCTCCGTCTCGCCAACAAGCGCGTGTTCGAAGCGCTCGTCAAAGCCGGCGCGTGCGATTCGCTGGCGCGAAGCACGACGCATGCACCGCTGCGGGAGCCGCTCAACGTCATTCGCGCACGGCTCTTTGCCGCGATCGACGGCGCCTGCGACCATGCGGCACGCAAGCAGCGAGACAACGACATCGGCCAGTGGGGCCTATCTTTCAGCGGGGAATCGGCCGCCGATAGTTCCGCCAATATCCCGTTGCCTGACGTTCCGCCCTGGTCTGAGCTTGAGCAACTGACGTACGAGAAGGAAACGCTCGGGCTGTACTGGACGGGGCACCCGATCGATCGCTACGCTGGCGATCTTCGCGAATACGGTGCTCGGACAACGGCCGATCTCGTGCCCAGGCGGGAAGCCGCGTCCCTGATCATCGATGAAGCCGAGGATACTGCCGGCGAACCGATAGCAAGGAGCGACAGTGGAACCGCTCCGGGCAACGGCCGCGTCACGGAAGACATCTCCATCGGCGGCATCGTATCCGGTCTCCGTCCGTTGAAGACCCGCAAAGGTGATCGGATGTGCGTCTTCACGCTCGATGATGCCGCCGGCAGCATCGAGGTTGTCGTCTTCCCCGAAACGTTCAAGCAGCATGGGCACTACGCCGAGAACGGCCGCAGCGTTCTCGTCCACGGTCGTTTTGAACGGGATGACGAATCGGTTCGGCTCCTCGCCACCGAAATCGCGCCGATCGAGATGGTGAGGGAACGGCTCTCCAAGTCTGTGGCCATTCGACTCTCGATGCCACCGCATGGCCGGGCGACCTTCGAGCGGCTGCTGGAGTTACTCGCGCAACACAAGGGCGACCGACGGGTCGCGTTCGTGATTCTCGAGCAGGATCGCCATCTGCGCGTTACCGCCGATGTCAGCGGCATTCGCGTCCGCCCGTCCGAGCGTCTGGTGTCGGAAGTCGAGAAGATCTGCGGGTCGGGTTCAGTCTCCCTTCGGTGAAGTGACCTGCGCTGTCACGGTGAAGAACGAGAGTTAACGTAGGAGCCCCGATGCCGCCCGATACACTCGAGTTCGAAGAACCGATTGCTGTCCTCCTGAAGGAAATCGAGGCGCTGTCGATGCTCCCGTCCACGGCAGAACGTCAGCGCTCCATCGACAGTCTCTACGCCAGGGTCGAGTCGATCCGCACCGATATCTACAAGACGCTCACGCCGTGGCAGCGCGTCCTGGTCGCGCGCCATCCAAGCCGGCCAACCGTCCTCGACTACGTGAGTCGCCTGTTCACCGACTTTGTCGAAATCAGCGGTGACCGGCGCTTCTCCGACGATCACGCCATCGTGACCGGGTTCGCGCGCTACAAGGACGAACCCGTTCTCGTCGTTGGACACCACAAGGGCGGGGGAGACACGAAGCAGAAGATTTACCGCAACTTCGGGTATGCGAGGCCAGAGGGATACCGCAAGGCGCTTCGCGCGATGAAGCTCGCAGAGAAGTATCAGCGGGCAGTCATCGCGTTCATCGACACGCCGGCGGCGTATCCAGGCATCGAATCGGAAGAACGCGGCATCTCGGAAGCGATCGCCGTCAACCTGCGGGAAATGGCCGCGCTCGACACACCGATTATCGTCATCGTGCACGGGGAGGGCGGAAGCGGTGGCGCGCTCGGGCTCGCCGTCGGCGATCGGATCCTCATGCACGAGTTCGCCATCTACAGCGTCATCCCGCCGGAAGGCTGCGCGGCGATCCTCTGGCGCGATGCCGGACGGAAGGTCGAGGCCGCCGAAGCGCTCAAGCTCACTGCACCCGATTTGTTGCGGCTCGGTCTCATCGACGAGATCGTGCCGGAGCCCGCCGGCGGCTCTCACACCAACCCCGATGGCGCCGCAGCGCTCCTCGATACAGCGCTCGCTCGCACATTGGCTGACGTCTCGGCGATGGAATCGTCGGCGCGGCTGGAGTCCCGGTACCAGAAATGGCGAAAGATGGGCAGCGTGGGGATTGCCGAGTGATTCAGCGACTATGGCAGCCTCTCCGCTGTGATGACGCGCAGGCCGAAACGCTGGCCCGCGAGTTGGGAATCGCGCCGGTAACCGCACGACTGCTCTGTATCCGCGGCATCTCGGATGTGACCGAAGCCAGGCGATTTCTCTCTCCATCGCTCGACGATTTGCACGACCCGTTCGCGCTGGCGGACATGTCCGTGGCTGTCGATCGCATCCTCGCCGCGATTGCCAAAGCGGAGCGCATCGCCGTGCACGGCGACTACGACGTCGACGGGGTGACGTCCACGGTGATACTCCGGCGCGCGCTGGAATTGCTCGGAGCCGACGTCATTCACTTCATCCCGGAGCGTTTGCGAGATGGATACGGGCTGCAGCCGGCGTCACTCGACCGACTCGCTGCCGAGAAGGTTCATCTCGTGATTTCGGTGGACTGCGGCATCCGCGCCGTTGAAGCAGCGGCGCATGCGAGAGCGCTGGGGCTCGACCTGATCATCACGGATCATCACGAGCCGGACCGCGAGCTGCCGCGCGCCTTCGCGGTCATCAACCCGAAGCGTCACGACTGCAGCTATCCCGAAAAGAATCTTGCAGGCGTGGGTGTCGCGCTCAAGCTGGTGCAGGCGTTGTGCGCTCGCGCGGGCCGTAGTCACTGGGTTCCTGCCTTCGTGAAGGTGGCGGCCATAGGAACGCTGGCCGACGTCGTGCCGCTGACGGGCGAGAATCGCGTCATCGCCAAGCTCGGCCTCGAAATGCTGTCCAAGGGACCGCACAAGATCGGATTGCGGGCTCTTCTCGAGGTCTGCGGTCTCACCGGCAAGGAAATCGACAGCTATCACATCGGGTTCGTCCTCGCTCCGCGTGTCAACGCGGCCGGTCGGATGAGCACGCCCGATATCGCCGCCCGACTCCTGCTGGCGTCCAACGATGGCATGGCCGAGGAGGCACGGCAGTTGGCCGAGCAGCTCAACTCCGAGAATCTGCGCCGGCAGGAAGAAGAAGCGGACATCGTCGCTCAGGCCCGCAAGCTGGTGGAGACCGATCTCGAAGTCGGATCGCGCACGGTGATCGTGGTCGCGGGAGAGGGCTGGCACCGCGGTGTCATCGGCATTGTCGCCTCGAAGCTCGTTGACGCATTCCATCGCCCCGCTATCGTGATCTCGACCGACGGCGAAGTCGGTCATGGCTCCTGTCGCAGCATTCCATCGTTCAACATGCTGGCTGCGCTCGAGTCGTGCGCCGACGCGATGGTCAAGTTCGGCGGCCATAAACAGGCCGCCGGTCTCACCCTCGAGTCATCACGACTGCGCGAACTGCGCGCCCGCATCAACGACTACGCGGAAGAACGCTTGCAGCCCGACGATCTCCGCCCGCGAATCTGGCTCGATGGCTCGCTCACGTTCCGATCGATCAACGAGCAGGTCGCGTCAGACATGACGACGCTCGCGCCATTTGGTGCGGGAAATCCCAGACCCGTATTCCGCGCCAGCCGCGTGGAGATCGTCGACGGCCCTCGCCGGATCAAGGACCGCCACCTCAAGATGGCCTTCCGACAGGATGGACGCATCATGCGTGGCGTCGCCTGGCGCGCCATTGAACGGGAGAGCTTCGTCACCGAACACCGCTCCGCTATCGATCTCGCTTTTTCCCTCGAGCAGGAGACCTGGAACGGTGAGCGCTTTCTGCAGCTTTCCGTTGCCGACTTCCGGGAGCCAGAAAGCTGACGGGTGCTATCCTGTACCAGCTGAATGACTTCTTGGCAGAAGCGCCTCCGGATCGGACTGGCTATCTTCGGCATCGTGTTTGCCGGCTTCGTGTATCGATCCATTGGCGAGCGGCGCGCCCCGGCGCCCATGCAACCGGTCGAACGACTGGACCCCAAGGCGATTTCTGAAGCAAAGGGATCATCGGCCGAGCAGATACGCGGCACCAAACGCGAGTTCGAGATCAAATCCGAGCGCTTCCTGAGCTACGGAGATGGCTCGACCAAGTACTTCAACATCGAGATTACCGTTCGCCGCGACGAACGCGTGTTCGTCGTCACCGCTAAGGAAGCCTCGGCAGGAGCGAACGAAGTGGAGCTCGCGCTGACCGGTGGTGTCAAGGTGAAGGTGAGTGACGGCCTCGAGCTCCTCACCGATCACGCGACGTTCAACCAGAACGAGGCGGTCGCTCGCGCCCCTGGAGACGTCACCTTCACAAAGGGTCTGATGTCTGGCTCCGGATCCAATGCAACCTACAATCAGAAGGCCGATGTCCTGACGATCGCGGAACGGGCGAAGGTGGTCGTGACGGAGCAGTCGGGAAAGGTCTCCTTCGACGGCAGTGCCGGCAGCGCCACCCTCGATCGAATCCAGGACCTGCTTTTCATGCAGTCGACGGTCCACATCCTTCGAGATTCACAGACGATCGACGCCGGGAAGGTCATGGCCCGTCTGTCGATGAACGAAGACATCATCACGTATCTCGAGCTTCGCGGAAACGCAAGCAGTCAGGGCGGCGGCGGCCCACTTCAATCTATGAAGGCCGAGGCCATCGACCTTGACTACACCGACGATGGCACGATGCTCGAAAGAGCAATTCTGAATGGCGCGGCAAGCTTCACGACCGCTCCAGACGAGCATGCCTCATCTCGCCGATTGAGTGGCGGCGGGCTCGATGTGCAGATGGCCGCGGATGGAACCGTCAAGACTGTCATCGGTCGAGACGGGGTACAGCTCGATCTTCCTGAGGCGAACGGAACACCACCTCGGAGCATTCGCTCGCGAACTCTCGATGCCGGAGGAGAGACCGGCAATGGACTGAACTCGCTCCGTTTTCGAGGCGATGTGGTGTTTCAGGAGAACAGCGAGCGTGGTGCGCCGTCACGCGAAGTGCGCGCGCAATCGCTGGCGGCCTCGCTCGAGGGTGACCGGCTCGGTGAGGCACTCTTCGGCGGCGGCGTGTCGTTCAAGGAGCAGGGCTTCGAGGCGGGGTCGTCCGATGCCCTGTATAACCCCGTGAAGAACGCACTGCGTCTATGGAGCGAAAGTGGCGCGCGGCCGTACGTCACCGATGACCAGATCCATGTCGAAGCGCGCCAGATCGACGCCTCGCTCGACAATCACGGTATGGTGGCGCAAATGAACGTCAGGACGTCGCTCAAAGGCCGGCCTTCGAGCGCAAAAGAGTCCGATACCGGTCGCCTTCCGGGTCTTCTGAAGGAAGGGCAACCAGCGAGCATCAACGCGGATCAATTGGATTACAAGGGTGGTAATGGTCGCGCGGAGTACACGGGCACTGCGACGCTGGTCCAGGGCGATACCGCCATTCGCGGCGATGCCATCGTCCTCGATCGCGAAAAGGGCGACATGGTGACGTCCGGATCGGCCCGTTCCACCTTGACGCTCGATACGGGTCGGACGGACGGGCGCGGTGACGAGATCCGGTATGACGAGGCAAAGCGGACCGTGACCTACAGTATCAACCCGGTCGCACCGACAAGCGGACTGACGGCCAGTGCGCCTCTCGCCCAGGTGAGCGGACCCGACGGAGATTTGCGCGCCGAGCGCATAGAAATTGTTCTGGCAGCCGGCGCGAACGCCGTCGACCGTCTCGAGGCGTACAACAGAGTAACGATGGTCCTGGGGTCGCGGACGGCAACAGGCGGACGCTTGACGTATCACGCCAAGGACGAGCGTTACGTCATGTCGGGCACCGGCGCCGACTCGGTGTCGATCCGTGAGTCCTGCCGTGACACCACAGGGCGAACGCTGACGTTCTTCAAATCGACGGAGAGAATTCTCGTCGACGGCAACGAGACACGCCGCACCGAGACCAAGCCGTGCACGCCACGATCCCCCGCTCCAGCCCAGCCATCGCCAGTCGCGCGATGACGTCCACGCTGCAGACGCGTGAGCTCACCAAATCGTACGGTGGCCGCACAGTCGTTCGCGGCGTGAGCATCGAGGTCGGCTCCGGTGAAATCGTCGGACTGTTGGGGCCGAACGGCGCGGGCAAAACCACGACCTTCTACATGACGGTGGGACTGACGGCGCCGGATTCCGGGCGCGTTCTGCTCGACGGGGAAGACCTTACCAACGCCCCGATGTATGCGCGCGCGCGAAAAGGCATCGGCTACCTGCCGCAGGAGCCGTCGATTTTCCGTGGGCTGACGGTCGAGCAGAACATCCTCGCCATTCTCGAAACGCTGGGTCTCGACAAACAAACGCGACAGGAGCGCCTGCACGCGCTGCTCGCCGAACTCCACCTGACGCCGCTGCGGTCGGCGCCGGCACACACGCTCTCCGGGGGCGAGCGCCGCCGAGCCGAGATCACGCGCGCGTTGGTCATGTCACCAAGGTTCATCCTTCTGGATGAGCCGTTCGCAGGCATCGATCCGATCGCCGTCAGCGACATCCAGAACATCGTGTTTCATTTGAAGGACCGCGGTATCGGCGTTTTGATCACGGATCACAACGTTCGTGAAACGCTCCGGATAACGGACCGGGCGTACATCGTCCATGACGGCGTCATTTTTCGGAGTGGAACGCCCGAATCGCTGGCCGCGGATGAGGACGTGCGCCGGATTTATCTGGGGACCGAGTTCCGGTTGGACTAAGATGGATTACAGGTTCTCCGGCTGATGGCCATCTCACAGAAACTACACACAAAGCTCGTTCAGAAGCTCATTCTGACGCCCTCGTTGCAGCAGGCAATCAAATTGCTGCCTATGTCGACGCTCGAGCTGTCTGAACTGCTGAACCAGGAGATGGTCGAGAATCCGATGCTCGAGGAGGTCCCTACGGAGGAGCTCCAGCCGGTTGAGGCGACGCCGGAAAAGCAGGAAGAGAAGCCTACAGAGAAGAAGACCGACTCGTGGGATGACCAGGACTACGAGTACTTCTTCGGCGATTACCTTGACGACGGGTATCGGCCGCGAACGCCGACCGAGGTCAAGGAACTGCCTCCAATCGAGAACACGCTCTCGACGGGGCAGTCGCTCTCGGATCATCTGCTCTGGCAGTTGTCGATGCAGACTGACGAACCGGTCATTCGAGAAATCGGCGAGGCCATCATCGGCAACCTCGATGACGATGGCTACCTGGTCGCAACGGTGGAAGAACTCGCCGGCATGGGCCCAGGGCCGATGGAGGAAGTGGAGCGCGCGCTCAAACTCGTGCAGGGTTTCGATCCCATTGGCGTCGCGGCGCGCGATCTGCAGGAATGCCTCTTGTTGCAGCTGCGGCACCTGGGAATGGCGGGAACGCCGGCCGACCACA
>JBKPNV010000131.1:0-10867 GCA_046732795.1 Acidobacteriota bacterium | reverse complement strand
CCGTTAGGCAGGCCGGGAACTCTTGTCCCACGTTCGGATGCGCAAATAGAGAAATATTGGAGGCGGCGGGAACGGCACGAGAAAACGCGCAAATTCTCTAACGAATTTGCAAATTGCTGGTGGAGGCGGCGGGAGTCGAGCCGGTTTGGCGAGGCCGGAGGCCGAAGCCAACCTGCCAGCAACGACGCCGACAACAGACCGAGCGTGAGCGAGGGATGGTGGAGGCGGCGGGAGTCGAACCCGCGTCCGAAAGCACGTCGTCGTGGGACTCTACATGCGTGTCCGCATCTGTTGTCTCATGTCCGGCGTGAGGACGCGGCCAAAACCGCCGGACACCAGCCTCGGAAAATCTCGCGGCCACGCGCCGAGGCGCCACGTGGCCACCAGCCTGTTTAATGGCGTTCGACCCTCAACCACCAGGCGAGGTCAAGGCGAACGTCACTGCTTAATTAAGCAGCGAGAGCGTACTGATTATCCGCAGTTAACGGATGTTCCACCGGATTAACGAGTCAATGGGGCTCGGCATGCATCCCGCAATCTCATGCCCCCGTCGAAGCCAATTTCGCCCCCTCGGGTTGAGTTGCTTGCCCATCCGTACCTTTGGCACAGTCGGGCCGCGTCAGACGCTCCTCCAACGCGTTCTTCTATTTTACAAGAATGCGACGGTCGCCGCCAAAGCCGGACATTACACGTTAGCGGCTGACAGGCCGCGACGCGCACGCCTTCGACGGGATCGTGGCCGTGGTCGCCGAGCTCGTCGGCGTGGACTGCTGCAACCTAGTTACAGGAGCAATCCGGCAACCTCAGGGACCCAGCTATCTCCGTTGCGTTGCCCATTTCCAGCCATCCGCGGGGCGTTCGATGCGCTTGAGATGGATCCGATTCTCGCCGGCGTTGCGCCCGGGCGCGCCGGTGACGATCACGACATCACCAGGCTTGAGGGTTTCCTTCGTGATGCCGTCGCGAGACAGCCGATTCGGATTCGACCATTCGGCTGAATATCGCTGCGATCCGCCACGCTCGTCGGCGGCCGTCAGATGGACCCACGCGTGCGGGGCGCTATAGTCGAACTCGACGAGCGTTCCTCGAACCGTCATCGACTGTTCTTCGAAATAGTGCGCAGCGAATGAATGGTGGCCGGAAACAAACGGGGCCGAAGTCAGCATGAGCACGAGCGCGAGCGGGAACGTCTTCACAAGAGCCTCCTTCCGGCCTGGCCCGATAGGTGACGACACTTTACACCGAGTCGCTGCAGTTCCACGTTCCGGGCTCCGGGTTCCGAGTTCGTGTGTTCTAGTTCACGTTCTGCGTTCCAGGTTCCAGGTTCCGGGTTCCGGTTCAAAGTGGAGCCCGTGAATCTGAAGCTTAAACGCCAAACCGGAACTGTGAACGCGGAGCTCAGAGTTCATCCATTGCGGTGCGGTGACGCGAATGCGATCATGTCACTAGTGCCGCTCCGCACTGTTGCCGTCACCATCCTCATCCTGGCGTTCGTCGCCAGCACAGGTGGTCAGGACCTGACGCAGGCCACACCCCTCACACTGGTGTCGCGTGAGGGCCGGCGGCCGATCCCGACCACCGTCCAGGCCGGTCGGGAGGTCGTCGCGCTCGACGATATCGCAAGTCTGTTCCGGGTGACCGTCAAGGAGGATACCCTGGCCGGCGGCGTTACGGTGTCGTACCGTGGCCGCACCATCGTCGCCTCGGCGAATCGGCCGATGGCCTCGGTCGACGGACGCGTCGTATCCCTGCCCTCACCCGTGATCAGGGCCGGGAACCGCTGGCTGGTCCCGATCGAGTTCCTATCGGTGGCGCTGGGGTCTATCTACGACCAGCGTATCGAGGTGCGACGAGCATCGCGACTCGTGGTCGTCGGTGATGTGAGGCTGCCGCGCGTGACCACGAACATCGACTTCCCCGGTCCGCCAACACGCGCATCGATCGACGTCGCTCCTGCGGCCACTGTTACAGTCGGTACCGAGCCAGGACGGCTGATCGTACGTGTCGACGCCGACGCCCTCGACTTCCCTTCCGCAACCGGCGGAGGCCTCGTCCAGCTGATTCGCCAGGGAGATCAGCCGAATCAGATAGTCGTCACCCTGACTGACGCAGCCGGAGTACCACGCGCAACGGTCACAACAGTGAACAACGTCGCGCACATCGCAATCGAGGTCCCTGCTGCCGCCACGTCGGAGTCGAAGGCCCCGGTTGCCGAACCACGGCCGCCGGATGCCGAACCGCGCCCCCCAGAAGCGGTCCCTCCCGCATCGATTGTCGCTACCCGGAACTGGCAAACGATAGTCATTGACCCGGGTCATGGGGGCAACGATATCGGTGTTCGCGGGGCGAAAGGTATCGAAGAAAAACAGCTGACGCTCGACATCGCCCGTCGACTGCGCACGATGATCGAGAATCGGCTCGGTCTCCGTGTGATCCTGACGCGAGAAGACGATCGCGCGCTTGGCCTCGACGAACGGGCCGCGGTCGCCAACAACGGCAAGGCGAATCTGCTCATCAGCCTTCACGTCAACGGCTCGCGCGTGAAGGAACAATCGGGCGCCGAGATCTTCCGTCTCGAACTGGATCGCGAAAGCGCGGAAGTGGTACGGGTGGCCACGGCCGAGGGAGCAACACTCCCGGCGCTGGGGGGCGGCGTGCGGCGCCTGGATCTGATTCCGTGGGACCTGGCGCAGGCCCGACACCTGGACGAGTCGTCCATTCTCGCCAGCGTGCTGCAAGAGGAATTGCAACGACAGGTCCCGATGAGTGGACATCCGATCCGGCAGGCGCCCATGCGTCTGCTGGCGGCGGCGAACATGCCGGCCGCGCTCGTCGAGGTCGGCTACCTGACGAACCCGCAGCAGGAGGCGCGGCTGAATACCGACGATTTCAAAATCACGGTGGCGCAGGCAGTGTTCAGTGCCATCGTCCGATTCCGCGCCTGGTCTGAGGAGTCGCACACGCCATGAGCATGCGGGTCTGGTGGCTCGCATTCCTCGGAGGGCTTGCCGTCCTGGTGCTCATCGCGATCAGCATCGCGCGCATGTATGCGCCGCCTCGCGCCGTGCCTGCGGAGACGCCGGTCGCGAGCGCACCGACGACGCCGAAGGAAACCGCGCACATCACGGCAACGCTCTTTTTTGGCGCACCTGATGGCCAGTCGCTCGCTCCCATGCGACGGGATGTACCGTTGGCCGAGAACGTCGTCGATCAGGGCCGGCAGATCCTGACGGCGCAGCTGGCAGAGACCCCGCCCGCCCCGTTCGTCAGCGTCATCCCTATGGGCACGATGTTGCGGGCCCTTTACGTCACCGATCGTGGGGATGCGTTCGTGGACCTCAGTGGAGACGTCGTTCGTGAGCATCCTGGCGGATCCCTGAACGAGCTCCTGACCGTCTACGCCATCGTCAATGCCGTGACGGCCAATCTGCCGGCCGTTCGCCGCGTGCAGATCCTGGTGGACGGCAAGGAAGCGGACACGATTGCCGGGCACGTCGACCTTCGTCGCCCGCTCTCACGAAACGATTCACTGGTGCGGGAGACGGACGAGAAGTAATTGCATTACAGTGTTCATTCAATGAGAACAGACGGCCGCCTTCCGGAACAGCTCCGACCAACACGTATCACTCCCAACTACCTGATTCACGCCGAAGGCTCGGTGCTGGTTGAAGCCGGCAAGACAAAGGTGATCTGCACCGCCAGCGTCGAGGACCGCGTGCCTCCGTTTCGACGGAACACGGGCAAGGGGTGGGTGACGGCCGAATACGGCATGCTGCCGCGCGCGACGACCACGCGCACGCAGCGCGAAGCCAGCGCCGGTAAGGTCGGCGGCCGCACGCAGGAGATTCAGCGCCTCATCGGCCGTTCGCTGCGTGCCGTCACCAGACTGGAAGAGCTCGGCGAACGAACGATCACGCTCGACTGCGATGTGATCCAGGCCGATGGCGGCACGCGGACGGCATCGATCTCGGGTGCCTTTGTCGCCCTCGTGCTCGCAATCAACAAGATGCGCGAACAGGATCTCATTCGCACGATGCCAGTGACAGACTTTGTGGCTGCAACCAGCGTCGGCATCGTCGGCGGCGAGCCGATGTTGGATTTGGCTTACGCCGAGGACTCCAAGGCCGACGTCGACATGAACGTCATCAAGACCGGGGCGGGACTGTACATCGAGCTGCAGGGCACGGCCGAAGCCTTGCCCTTCGGCCGTGAAGCGCTCAATCGCCTGCTCGATCTCGCCGACACGGGAATCCGGCAACTGATCGCGCTGCAACGAGGTCTGGTCGGCCAGCATCTTGGAAAACAGAATTAGTCCCACGTCTGCGCCGGAAGGCCGCATAGCGGTTTACCATGCGGTTACTCATCGCCACAACCAATCGCGACAAAATCCGGGAGATTCGTTCCTTACTGGCAGGCGCCCCAGCCGATCTGATCACGCTTGGCGATATCGCGCCGGTCGCGGAACCTGAAGAGACCGGCGATACTTTCGAAGATAACGCGCGGCTGAAGGCTCGTTATTACGCGACGCACTCGGGGACGCTGACCGTAGCCGAGGATTCCGGCCTCGTGGTCGATGCCTTGAACGGTGAACCGGGCGTGAAGTCGGCGAGGTTCTTGCGACCCGACGCGTCGTACCCGGAGCGATTCGCTGCCATATTCGAACGCCTGGCCCGCCATCCCGATCGGCCGCGGACCGCTCGTTTCGTGTGCGCATTGTCTGTCGTCCAGGGGGATGCGATCGCGTTCGAAACAACGGCGACGGTCGAAGGCGTGATTGCGCCGGCGCCAGCGGGAAGTTCCGGGTTCGGGTACGACCCTATCTTTTATTACCCACCATATGCAGCGACGCTCGCCGAAGTCGGCGAACAGGACAAGCTCGCGGTTGCACATCGTGGCAAAGCCTTTCGTCGGCTTGCGCAGTGGATACACGACGCAGGCGATAAGCGTTAGGTGGTGATTCAAGGCGGTCTGAAGCCCCGCGCTCTACAGATGCGATCCGCAGTAAAACCAAGTGACACTCCGTGGGGGTTCGAGTCTGCCTAATGCGCAGGCCTGCCACAAAGAAGGCACCCGAAAGGGAGCTTTCTGATCAGATTGAGAACGTCTGACATTCTCAGACCGCAAGATCACATTTTTGAGTAGTGCTGATCCCGCATTGGTAAGCCGATATGTGCACGTAAACGCTCTCGGTCGTCGGCAAGAACGCGAGGTGCCCTTGGCTTCCCGGTTGCTGCATACGGAGCGATGTCGAAATTGGTCGCCAGGCCGCTCGCACAGGACGGAATTCCCATCCTCGCGCATCAGGTGCGCACGATAGGGCGGGACTGAGGGATCGACGTGGCAGGCGAGCCCATCACGCGTCCCGTCGACGGCAGCAGCCGTGTGGAGAAGACGACGCCCGTGTCCCACGCGGGCGCAGATTCGCAACCACTCGGCGCGACGCTCTTCGTGGCGGTCATCATCGCCGCTGGCGTAACCGTGCTCGCGCTGTGGGGGCCGCGACACATACCCAATCCGGTTCTGTTCGCGACTCTGCTCGCAGCCTCGGCGATCGCGTCGAGTCTCCGGCTCAAAGTTCCGCTCGGCGCGAGCTCGTCGACCCTCTCGGTGTCGTACAGCGTCGACTTCGCTGCCCTCTTGCTCATTGGCACCGACCTGACGATGGTGGTGGCGGGGGTGAGCGCGTGGCTTCAGTCCGCCTTCGGTCATGACCGCCGGCGCAACCCTGTCTTCCGAACGGTCTTCAACGCGGCGGCTCTTGTCCTGACAGTGAAGGCTTCCGGACTCGCTTTCCAGTACATGGGTGGGCAACCCGGTTCGCTGGATTTGCGTCTGCGCGAAATTGCAAAGCCGCTGGTCGCCAGCGCCCTCGTCTATTACCTGGTCAACACGTCGATTGTCGCCACGGCAATCGCGTTGGCCAACCGGAAGTCGGTGTGGAGCGTCTGGCAATCGAACTTCCTGTGGACCGCCCCCAGCTACTACGTAGGTGCCGGTGCCGCCGTGGCGAGCGCCCTGCTTTGGCAGACGCAGCAGTGGTGGCTGCTGCCGCTTGCGGGTGCGCCGCTCTACCTGACGTTCCGCTCTTACCGGATGTACGTCGAGCGGCTCGAGGCCGAGGAGCGCCACAAGGAAGAAGTGCTCCGGCTGCATGGGGACACGCTGGCCGCGCTCGAGGCCGCGCGCCTGTCAGAACAGCGCTATGCGCTTGCCGCCGCAGGCTCGAACGACGGTCTCTGGGACTGGGACGTGCGCGCCAACGCCCTCTACTGCTCCGAGCGTTGGAAGCTGATGATTGGGTTGTCGCCGACCGACAGCGTATCCACGCTGGAGGAGTGGGTGAACCTTGCCGACGACGAGGACCGCGCGCGGCTTCACGAAGCGATCAAGGCGCATCTTACCGGCGAGCGATCGCATTTCGAGATCGAGTACCGGATGCGTCATGTCGATCGCAACGTCCGCTGGGTCCACTGCCGCGGCATCGCCGTGCGTGACGAGTCGGGACGCGCGATCAGACTGGCGGGATCGCAGACGGACATCAGCGAGCAGCGCCGCATTCGCGATTCGCTCGCCCAGGCCGCGCAGCACGATCCACTGACCGATCTGCCCAACCGAACACTGTTCCGCGAGCTCGTTCAGCGTGCGATCAGCCAGACGACGCGCGTCGCAGCACCTGGTTATGGGGTGTTATTCATCGACCTCGACGGGTTCAAGGCAATCAACGACACGCACGGCCACGTGGCTGGCGATCGCTTCCTGAAGGCGATCGCAAAGCGCCTGCAGTCGCATCTGCGTCCCGGGGACGTACTCGCACGGCTGGGTGGCGACGAATTCGGGGTGCTCGCGCACAACGTCGAAACGACGGACGATGTCCGCGCGATTGCCGAAAGGCTGCAGGAAGCGCTGGCCGAGTCGTTCCTGGTCAACGGACAACGCACCCGCGGTGCCGCGAGTATCGGAATCGTCGTCGGCAACGCGCAGTCCCGCTCGGTCGATGCGCTGCTGCGCGACGCGGACATCGCCATGTATCGCGCGAAGGCGGTGGGACGAGGCGGTTACGAGCTGTTCGACCCTGACATGCACACGGCCGCGTTGAAGCAGCTCACGTTCGAAACCGAACTTCGTCGCGCAATCGAACGCAACCACCTCGCCGTCTTTTACCAGCCGATCGTCCAGCTGCCGTCGTCACGCATCTGCGGATTGGAAGCGCTCGTCCGCTGGGAGCGCACGGATGGCCGTATGATGGCGCCGTCGGAATTCATTACCGTCGCCGAGGAAACGGGCCTGATCGTCCCGCTGACGTATCAGGTCCTTGGCCAGGCCTGTCACCAGGTCGCGGCGTGGCAACAGATGTTCGGACGGCCGCTGGATCTCTCAGTGAACATCTCGTCCAAGCTGTTCTCGCGACCCGAGTTCATCGACAAGGTCGAGGAAGCCATCCGCGAGAGCGGACTTCTTCCCGGGACGCTGCGCCTCGAGATCCCCGAGAGTGTCCTCATCGATCACTCGGATGTCGTGGGACATCAGTTCAACCGCTTGCGCGCCCTGCAGGTAGCCCTGCACCTCGATAACTTTGGAACGGGGTACGCGTCACTGAGCTACTTGCAGCGGTATCCGGTCGACGCGTTGAAACTGGATAAGTCGTTCGTGGCTCGCATGGGGACACCCGGCAACGACGGCGTCGGCGGTGCGATCGTGAAGCTCGCGCGCGAGCTCGGAATGGGCCTCATCGCCGAGGGCGTCGAAACGGCTACGCACGTCGAACAGCTGCGCCTGCTCGATTGTCCGCACGCGCAGGGTTACCTCTTCTCGCGCCCGCTGACTGCCAGCGACATGGCGCCCCTGCTGGCCAGCGAGTCGGCGGCGGCATCTCTCCCGACGGCTTCCTGATCACAGCTTCCGCAGTCGCACGCGGCGCACCGCGTGATCGCGCCCTTTCTCCAGGATGAGATGGGCGCGCTCGCGCGTCGGCTGGACGTTCTCGCGCAAGTTCACCAGATTGATCGAGGTCCAGAGTCGCCGCGCCGTCTCAACGGACTCCGCCGGGCTGAGCGCGGCGTAGCGATGGAAGTATGAGGACGCGTTCGTGAAGACCGTTTCCCGCAGTGCCAGGAAGCGCTCGATGTACCACTGCTCGATATCATTCTCTGCGGCGTCGACGTAGATCGAGAAATCGAAGAAGTCCGATACGAACATCGGCATGGGCCGTCCGGCTCGGCCGCTTCCCGTTTGCAGGACGTTGAGCCCTTCGACGATGACGATGTCGGGGCGGCGAACGATTTGGTACTCCCCGGGCACGATGTCGTAGCGCAGGTGCGAATAGACGGGAGCCTGCACCTCGGGAACGCCCGACTTCAGTTCGGCCATGAAGTGCACCAGGCGGCGGAGGTCATAGCTCTCCGGAAATCCCTTGCGGTGCGTCAGGCCTCTGGCCTCCAGCGTCGCCAAAGGCAACAGAAAGCCATCCGTCGTCACCAGGTCGACTTTGGGATGGCTCGGCCATCGCGACAGCAATGATTGCAGCAACCGCGAGGCGGTGCTCTTGCCAACGGCGACGCTGCCCGCCAGCCCAATCACGAACGGAATGCGCGAGGTTTCCGAGCCGAGGAACGTCGCCGTCGCGGTATGGAGGTTCCTTTTCGCGGCAACGTAGAGATTGAGCAGGCGTGATAACGGCAGGTAGATGTCAGCAACCTCGTCGAGTGATGTCTTCTCGTTGAGGCCGACCAGACCGCGCAGCTGCGGCTCGGTCAATGGCAGCGGCGTCGCGGCGCGGAGCCGCGCCCACTCGGCGCGGCTGAACTCGATGAATCGCGAGACCGCGACGTCCTCGCCGCGTCCGGACATGCGGTCATTCTAGCCTTGCCCCCCTGACGGGCGGGCCGTAGTCTGGCAAAACTGTGAAGGGGTCTGACCCCTCGGGCGCAGAATTGTGAAGGGGTCTGACCCCACGCGAGAGGCGTCGTCTCGCGAAGACACGGGCCAGCGACCATCGTCATGTCACATGGACATCACGATGGTGCCTTAGATACTTTGCAGGTATTCTTCGTTTCGTCGATGGCGTGATGTTTGCCAAAACGGGGCATTATGCGCTACTGGGTTCCAGCCGTTCTTGTCCTCCTGGCCGGTGCCCCCTCATACGCCGCGCCGGATGGGCAAGATCAGCCGAATCCCGGTAGCGGATCACGCCGAAGTCCCGACTTCTTGTTCGGCCGGCCAAGCGGCACATTCGGGATTCGCGGCAATTGGGTCTTCAACCGGGCCGGCAGCGACTGGTACGACTTCGTCACCGATCAATTGACCATAGACAAAGGCGCGTTCAACGCGCCGGGCGTCACACTCGAGGTGGGATTTCTGCTGAAGCCCCGACTGGACGTGTTGGCGGGTGTCGACTTTTCCAGTACGTCGACTGACTCGGAGTACCGACGGTTCGTGGATAACAATCGCCTCCCTATCACTCAAAGGACCGAGCTGAAGGGAACGACGATCAGCGGCAGCCTGAAGTACTTCCTCGTTCCGCGTGGCCGCGAGGTGGGAAGCGTCGCGTGGGTCCCCAGCAGGCTTGTGCCGTACGTCGGCGCCGGTGGCGGCACCCACTGGTTCAAGCTCAGTCAGCAGGGAGATTTCGTCGATTTCGTCGATCTGTCCGTCTTTTCGGACGCGTTCATATCGAGTGGATGGTCACCCAGCGCGCACGTTTTCGGCGGTGCCGATGTCAAGCTGAATAAACGCATGTATCTCACAGTCGAGGCCCGCTACGAGTGGGCCAAGGGGGACCTCGGAAGGGACTGGATCGATTTCGATCCGATTGACCTTTCGGGCTTGCACGTGGGAACGGGACTCAACTTCGTCTTCTGAGACGAAGGAGTAGGATCACTTTGAGGAGCAACCGGATGAAGATGCTGGCCCTTGCCTCTGCCGTGTTGTTGTTCCCATCGGTCTCGCATGCGCAGCAGGCCACCGACCCGAAGTGGAACGCCTGGCTGGGATGCTGGGAGCTGGTCGTCGAGAACGCGCGCGACGCCAGCACGCGCCCGAACCCTGCTCGCCGTCCGCTCTCGCAGAGCGGCGCTGATTCGCGGGCGCAGATATGCGTCGAGCCTTCCGGAAATGGCGCGACGCTGACGACGCGGGTCGCGAATCAGACCGCGATTCAACAGACGATTGTTGCGGACGGCGCCGAGCGCCCGATCACCGACGCAGAGTGCCGTGGCACGCAGCGCGCCGAGTGGTCTGCCGATGGGCGCAAGCTGTTCTCGCGGGCCGATCTCGCGTGCTCGAACGATAAGGGCAACCGGCGCGTGTCGGGCATGTCGATTCTGGGTGCCAATGGAACGTGGACGGATATTCAGGCGGTCGACGTCAGCGGACAGCAAACGGTGCGCGTCCGCAGTTACCGCCGGGCCTCTGAGGTAACAAAGATGGGACCTGGCCTCACACATGCGTCACCGCTCACGCTCGACGACGTGAAAGAGGCGAGCACGAAAGTGTCGCCGCGAACGCTCGAGGCAGCACTGGTGGAGACCGGCTCCTCGTTTGATTTGTCCGGCAAGGATCTGCTCGCGCTGCAGGACGCCAAGGTGCCGGCCACCGTCACCGACCTGATCGTCGCGCTGTCCTATCCCGATCGCTTTGTCGTCGAACGCAGCCGACACGATGACACCACGCCAACAACGGCGCTGGTCGACGACCCGTTCTTCGTCGGATATGCGTTCGGTTATCCGATGTGGGGCGACTTTGGTTTCTACTCGCCGCTGTACGGACCGTATTCACCGTACTTCTATTCACCGTTCTACGCGTACCTGCCGTGGTACTACCCTCGTTACTTCGGCAACACGTACTACGTCGTGTACGGTGAAGACACGGG
>JBKPNV010000130.1:0-12659 GCA_046732795.1 Acidobacteriota bacterium | reverse complement strand
GGGCCGCCTCCGCCGTTGACGGCCGCGGGATTGCCATTGGCGTTCGGGTTCGACAAATCGCAGTTGGGCGTTAGATCGCCATTCGCGTCGATCCACGTTCTGGTAACGCCCGGCACACCGAACGGACCCGTGCTCGTCGGAATTCGAAGCGTCGGGTTCGAGTTGGCATAGGTCAGCTGAACACCAACGCCCTCGAGATAGCGCCCGAAGTTCATCTTGACGGCTGTCTTGCCGTTGCCGAAGACATCGTAGGCCGCACCAAATCGCGGTGTGATGTCCTTGTAGCTATCGACGCCCTTGGTTTCCGGGAAAGCATACGCGACAGGCAGGAATCGATCGGGCCCGATGTTCTGTTCGGGGAACCAGCTGCGCGCCACGTCGAAGCGGAGGGCACCCTGCAGCGTCAGCCGGCCCATCGTGAATTGTTCCTGTGCAAAGACGGCGTCCCATCCCGCGCGTGCGTTGTTGATCCAAGGTGAAATCGTCTGCGTCAGCTGATTGGGAATTCCGTTGTTGAATCGATACCAGAGATCGGTCGTGTTCGTGGTCCAGGTCCGATCATCGGTCATCAGCGTTCCCTGGTAACCGATCTTGAAGCTGTGCCGACCCGTGACGTAAGCGACCGATCCTCTCCAGGTATACGAGCCGGTGCGGTTGTCGCCGTAGTCCTGTGACCGATACACGATCCCCGGCCGATTGCCGTTGGCCGCACAACCGCTGGCGCACTGTTCGGTAACCTTGATCAGGTCGTGGGTGGGGTTTGGATCACGCTCGAAATTGCCCCATCCGTAGTACGTGCCGCCGAATCCGGCATCCAGGAGCAGCCGGTTGGTCACGGGAGACGACCACGTGACCTGGGGAACTCGAAGAGGCAGCGTTGGATTGGGACCGTTGGCCTCCGGCGAGACGACCGGCGGTGTCGTAATGCCGATCGTGTTCCCCTCGCACTTCCGGCAGACCCACTGCTCGTCCCAGTAGCCGCCAATCTTGTTACGCGGTGTCGCCTGCCACGTGAGACGCCCACTGATGTTTTCCCACGTGCGGTCCGAGAATCCCGGTTTGGCCAGGTCGGGTGCATACAGCCACTTGGTGGCATCTCCCGCATTCGTGTTGTAGAACTGGTTCGCGTTCACACGAGTGCTGCCCTGCGTGCGCGCGGTCGCGAAGTACCACAGTCGATCTCGTTTGATCGGTCCGCCGACGGCGCCATTGACGTCGTAAATCTTGCTGAGCGGCGTGGGTGCCGCGACGCCCGTCCCTTCCGTGTTGTCCGACTGCAGCTTCTCGCCGCTGCCGCTGTAGAACATCGACCCGTGGATCGCATTGCCGCCGGTCTTCGGCACGACGTTCATCACCAGACCTGCCGTTTCGGATTCACCGAGACCGCCGGACGTGGTGAACGAAATCTCTTCCGAGTTGCCAACGTCCACCGAGAAGCCTGGAGGCTGGTTGCCACCGGGAGGGTTCCCGACGTTGAGACCGTCGATGGTCATGCGCCCTTCGTTGTTGCGGCCGCCGTGGATCGGAAACTGCGTCGTGGCGGTTCCTGTTTGCACATCGTTCGTGTTGGTCACGACCCCCGGCACCACGACGACGAGCGCGTTGTAGCTGCGGACGGTCGGAATGGCTTTGAGTACTTCGTTGTTGATCACAGTCTGACGCCGGGCGCTCTGCACGTCGACGATTGGACTCTCTCCAGTGACCGTGACTGTTTCTTGAAGATTGCCAACGCGCATATCCGCGTTGATGGTTGCGGTAAATGAACCGGTGAGCTCGATGCCTTCACGCTCGAAGGTGCTGAATCCGGTTAACGTGAACGTAATTTTGTAGACGCCCGGCCGAAGATCTTCGATGCGGTACTGTCCGTTGCTGTCACTGATGGTCGTGCGAACTTTTTCGATCAGCGCTGGACTGCTGGCTTCTACGGTCACACCGGGAAGCACGGCCCCTGAGGTATCCCGAACCGAGCCTGCAATGACTGCCTGTGCACGGGCCATGGTTGGGATAAGAATGATCAACGCCACTATCGCCAGCGCTTTCACGCCTAAGCGCATATGCACCTCTCATTTGGTTGGGTTCCGTCCCGAACTGCGTCACGCCGATGGTGATTCCTCCGCTACCCTCAAATGGGTATTTCCAGCCTGCTCAATGGAATCGCGCCACTGGAAAGGGCACACGTATCGCCGATGGGTTGGCACACTACTCCCGGTAGTCTTCCCGAATCAAGGGTTATGTGTGCGAACTGTGTGCGAACCGAGTAACGCGCACGGCTCGGCAGTCGTAATTGATAGTTTCTCCTTCGCTGCGCGTGCACGCACGCGTTTCCCAGCCACTCGCGGAGCCGCGCTCGGCGGATCTTCGGCAGATGTTGACAGGCCAGATGCGTTGGTGCTAATTTTTTGGCACCGATGGTCAAGAACCCCGCGCCGCCCGATTTGAGCCGCCGCGAGCGACAGATTCTCGACGTGCTCTACAAAGCCGGGCGCGCCACTGCGGCGGAAGTGCAGGAGGCCATGCCCGCGGCACCAAGCTACTCGGCCGTTCGCACGTTGCTCCGCATTCTCGAGAACAAGGGACACGTGCGTCACGAACAGGACGGGGCGCGTTACGTCTATCTTCCAACCGTGGCCCACGACGCCGCCAAGCGATCTGCCTTGCGGCATCTGCTCAACACCTTTTTCGAGGGATCCACGACGCAGGCCATCGCGGCCCTGCTGGACGATGACGCAAGCCGCATTTCGAATGCGGATCTGGACCGTCTCTCGACCGCGATCAAGCGCGCACGCAAAGAAGGAGCCTGAGATGTTTGCCGATGTGATGGCCGCCCTCGTCGAATCCTGCATCCGCGCGAGCGTCGTGTTGTGCGCCGCGTGGGTGATGACGGCAGCGATGCGGCGTGCCTCCGCCTCCACTCGACACTTCGTCTGGGCCTGCGCACTTGCCGGCTCCATCGTCGCCTCCGCGATGAGTTTCGCCGGTCCGGCCTGGAGCGTGCCGGTGCCGTTTTCGTTCCTGACGAGCGCCGCGATTGTGCCGCAGGCGAACCCGGAGATCGCGCTCTCGACCGCTGCCGCACCTCGCATCGCACCGGCGTCGGCCACCTCACCGTCACAGACATCCACCTTGCCGGAACCAGCCGCCTCCCGTGGGATGGATCTCACTCTTCTCGGCGTCTTCTTGTGGGGTGCGGGTGCGAGCGCTGTCCTCGCCTTCATGGTCAGCGGCGTGATCGGCACCTGGTGGATCCGCCGCTCCGCGGCGCCTTTGAAGGCAACGTGGGTGGACGAGACGCATGTGCTTGCCGAGGCTTTCGAAATTGGCGGATCGATTGCGGTCGTGGAGTCGCACGCCGTGACGACGCCGATGGTCTGTGGGGTGTGGCGCCCACTGATCGTCATGCCGCAAAGCGCCACGCAATGGACCGACGAGCGTCGGCGCGTGATCGTGCTTCACGAGCTGGCCCATATCAAGCGCCGCGATTGCCTCACGCAGGCACTGGCACAGGTCATCTGCGCCGTTTACTGGTTCAACCCGATTGTGTGGGTGGCCGCGCGCCGCCTTCGCGCGGAACGCGAGCGCGCCTGCGACGATTTCGTGTTGGCCGCAGGCGAAAGGGGCTCTGACTACGCCGCCCACCTGCTCGACATCGCCCGGGCGATGCGACTTCGTCGCGCACCGCTCGTGGGACTGGCTATGGCGCGACCGTCACAGCTCGAAGGACGCCTGCTTGCGATTCTCGATCCGGCGATCCGGCGCTCGTCGACGATCCGCACTCGTCTGGTACTCCTTGGTTTGGTGGCGTTGATTACGTTGCCGATTGGGGGCGTCCATCTGCAGAGTTCTCAACCGGTGGCGGGGGTTGCGGAAGCGGCGGTCGTGGTGGATCCGGTGGTTCCGGCGGCGTCCGCGCCGGTCTCGGCTCCGAAAGCCGCACCGATTCAGAAACCCGCGGCGACGCAGGTCGCGCGCGCAGAGAGTTCTACTGAGGCTCAGGTAACCCCTGAGTCTGCTTCGAACGCGATTTCCGAGCGTGTCGGTGCCGACATCGGTCACGCGCTCGGCGCTCAGCTCGGGCAGCAGGTTGCGGCGGCTCTTTCGGCGCAGGGCGCTGTGGCGGCGGATCCAAAAACGGTTGAAGCGCTGATAGGTTCACTCAATGATCCCGATCCGGATGTGCGAAAAACAGTAATCATGACCCTCGGACGGATGCGCGATCCGCGCGTGGTCACGGCCCTCTTGCCGCTGTTGAAAGACAGCAACGCGGACGTGCGCGCGCAGGCGGTGTTCGCGCTTGCGCGCACCGGCGATGCGCGTGCAACGGCCGCCGTCGCGACGCTGATCGATGACGCCTCACCCGACGTGCGCGAGCAAGCGGTGCATCTGCTGGGCCAGTCACGCAACCGCGACGCCGCGCCGGCCCTGATCAAGGCACTCAAAGACTCGTCGCCGGACGTGCGCGAGCAGGCCGCGTTTGCGCTCGGTCAACTTCGCGACCCCAGCGCTGTCGATCCGTTGCTCGGGATGTTGTCGGACTCCTCGCCCGATGTGCGCGAGCAGACGGTATTCGCCCTCGGTCAGCTTCGAAGCGGCAAATCCGTAGACGGGTTGATCGGTGCCCTGATGGATTCCAACGCCGACGTGCGCGAGCAGGCGGCGTTTGCGCTCGGTCAACTTCGCGATCCCAAAGCACTCCCCTCGCTGACAGCGGCACTGCGTGACTCGGTCGCCGATGTACGCGAGCAGGCCGCATTCGCGATCGGTCAAATTTCCGGCCACCAATAGTCGAATCAGGCGCGCTCTCGCAGGAGGGACAGTCATGCGCACAAGTGCCAAAATATTAGCATCAGGTTTACTGGTCACGCTGTTCAGCGGCGCCCCAGTTGAGGCTCAAACAGCGTCCGCCGCGACGGTCACGGCCCTCGGCGATGCCCTCAAGGACAGTGACGCCGGCGTTCGCCGGCAGGCGGCATGGGCACTCGGCCGCATTCGATCGGAGCAATCGATTGATGCACTCATCGCCGCGATGCGTGACAGCGATCAGCAGGTTCGACGGCAAGCCATCTGGGCCGTTGGACAGATCGGGAGCGCCAAGGCGGTGGATTCGCTCACCGCCGCGTTGAAGGACGGCAGCAACGAAGTCCGCCGATCGGCGGCACAGGCGCTCGCGCAGATTTATGGCAGGGGCGGCCCCGATCCGAACCCGAATCCCAATCCCAACCCGAACCCGAGACCGCGTCCATTCTGATAGAGGGCCCAATGAAAGCAACCGCATGCCGCCGACATCTGAGTGCGGTCGTGGCCTGTCTGGCAATCGTGTCTGGAGACGCGGCGGCCGCTCACGCACAGCAGCAACTCCCAACAGCGAACGATCTGTCTGCGGTGATCGAGATGCTGCGCAGCCCGGATCCGGTTGTGCGCGTCAGCGTCGCGTGTGCGCGCGACGTGTTCAATTCCAGTTCGACTGCCGCTATTCCGGCGCTCATCGAGTTGCTCAACGATGCCGAACCGGTGTCGCCGGAGGTCTGCCGCGAAGATCACCGGCGCTGGTGGGGCGATGAGCACCCGATTACTCCCGGCCAGGAAGCAGCCCGCGCGTTGGTTCGCATCGGCACTGCATCGTTCGACCCGCTCGTCGAGGTTCTCGGCAGCCCGGGAACAACCGCTCGCCGAAATGCCGCGTGGGCGCTCGGCGCGCTCGACGATTCCAAGGCAGTGCAACCGCTCATTGGCGCGCTGCGAGACTCGGCAGCCATGGTGCGGCGGCAAACCGCATGGGCACTGGGAGCGCTCAACGACAGCGCGGCAGTGGACGCGCTCGTAGCGACCTTGAATGACGCCGACGCAGACGTACGAGAGCAAGCCGCGTGGGCCCTTGGCGCGATCGGAGACGCTCATGCGCGGGCAGCACTGACCTCCGCGCTCAAAGACAGCGCATCGGGCGTGCGCCGACAGGCCGCATGGGCGCTCGGTGCGATAGCGGACTGAGGACGCTTTCAACACCTCCGGAGATTCGATGAGCACTGTTATTCGCGATCTGCGTTTCGCCGGACGATCGTTTCTGAGAGCGCCACGTTTCACGGTTCCCGCTGTGCTCGCGCTTGCGCTCGGTATCGGCGCAACGTCAGCGATCTTCAGTGTCATTCGCGGCGTCGTGCTCCGGCCGTTGCCGTATTCCAAGCCCGAGCGCATCGTCGCGGTCTTTGAAAGCAACGCGCGACGGAATCGCAACGTGATCGCCTCCGGCAACTTCGTCGAGTGGCGGACGCGAAACCGATCCTTCAGTTACCTGGGCATGACCGGGCCTATGCGCCTCAACCTCGTCGTTGGGGAACGACCGGAAGAAGTGGCGGGAATGATGGCGTCGTCTGACGTGTTTCCCGCGCTTGGCGTGCAGCCCGCGCTCGGCCGCGCGTATGGACCGGCAGAGGATGAAGAAGGCAATGACCGCGTCATCGTCGTCAGTCACGACTTCTGGCGCACTCGTCTGGGATCGCGGCCCGACGCCATCGGCACAACGATTACGACCAACGGCATCCCGCGAACACTTATCGGTGTGATGCCGCCGGACTTCACGATGCTCGGACAGAGGACCGACTTCCTCATTCCGTACGGCTGGACGATGGAAGGTTTGCGTTCGGCGCCCGGGCGCGGATTTTCGTACGGGCTCGCACGGCTGCGCGACGGCGTCTCTTTCGAGCAGGCCTCGAGTGACATGAAGGCAATCGCCGCGCAACTCGAACAGGAGTTCCCGCAGCGTAACGCGCGATGGTCGGTCACGCTGGTACCCGTGCACGAACAGACCGTCGATCAGATTCGGCCAGCATTGCAGGTCCTGGGTGGCGCCGTCCTGCTCGTATTGCTCGTGTCGTGTGTCAACGTTGCCAACCTTCTGCTCGCGCGCAGCGCGGTACGACAGCGCGAACTGGGCGTACGCACCGCTCTGGGTGCCGGACGAAGACGCCTCATGCTGCAGATGATCACTGAGAGCGTGCTGCTTGGAGGCATGGGTGGCAGCGCAGGGCTCGTCCTCGCGTTCGTGTTCCATCGAGGTTTGCTCGCTCTGGTCGCGAACCGGCTGCCGGTCCCGAGACTGGATCAAGTAAGCCTGGACGTGACCGTCGTGGCGATCACGATGGGTCTCGCGCTTGCGACGGGGCTGCTCTTCGGACTGGTGCCGGCAATCGTGTCGTCACGTGCCCTGAACGACGCGCTGCGAGAAGGCGGCCGGCACGGCGGAGGTCGGAGAGCGCGTCGTGTGCTGGGGACGCTCGTCGCTGCGGAAGTCGCGCTCTCCCTGGTCCTGCTGACCGGCGCGGGCCTGTTGATACGAAGCTTCGCCCGTCTGAGCAGCATCAATCCCGGCTTTCGCGCAGACGGACTTTTCACGGCGCGTGTTCAGGTCCCCGGAGTGCGCTACGACACGCCCGAGCGATCGTCGGGCTTCTACTCCGACGTCCTGACGCGCGTTGCGGCACTGCCAGGTGTCGAAAGCGCAGCGGGCATCACGTTCCTGCCGATGACGGGCGGTGGCATAGGAACGAGCTTCTGGCGGACCGATCGACCAACTCCCGGACCGGGAGAGGCACCGTCGACTGACGTCAGGCCGATAACGCCAGGATTTTTTCGCACGATGGGCATTCCGCAGGTGATGGGCCGTGATTTCTCGGCTCTCGATCGCGCCGATTCGCCCCCTGTCGCCATTGTCAACGAGACGTTGGCACGCCAGTACCTCTCCGATGGAAATCCGATTGGAAAGCGTCTGCACGTCAACGCTGGCCAGACTCCGGACCGCTTGGACTACGAGGTGGTCGGCGTCGTCGGAGACATCAAGCTCTCCGCACTCGACACTGAGGTGCGGCCCACGGTCTATGTTCCGCACACACAGCTCGCCATGGGCGTCATGACCCTCGTCGCTCGCACCAGGATGGACCCTCTGTCGCTCGTCAGAGGTGTCGGTGACGAGGTTCATACGGTCGACTCGCAACTTCCCCTCGCTGGCGTTCAAACGATGGAGCAGGTCGTGGACGCCACGCTCGCCAGGCCACGCATTGTCACGGTACTGCTCGCCACGTTCGCAGTCATGGCGCTCGCCCTCGCGGCGGTCGGCGTGTACGGAGTGATGGCCTATTCAGTCGCGGAACGCACTCAGGAAATCGGTGTCCGGATGGCGCTCGGCGCGACGCCGGAGTCGGTGTTCGAGCTCGTTCTCGGGCAGGCGTTGCGTCTGGTAGGCATTGGCGTCGTGACCGGCCTGGCTGTTGCTGCGGCAGCAACGCGGGTCCTGTCGACCATGTTGTACGAGACGACACCGCTCGATCCGGCGACGTTTGCCGTGACAGCGTTTGTGCTCACGGTGGTCGCAACGCTCGCGTCGTTCATTCCGGCGCGGCGAGGAACCAGAATCGCGCCGGTCGTGGCACTGCGAGCGGAATGAACGCGATTTCCACTGTGCTCGTCGCGCTTGTCGTGTGACCGCGACCGTGGGGCGTTTCGCCTTGGCCGCCTCGACTGCTTGCCAGTGCCGTGACCTACCTTGAATCGTCGAGGGCCGCGATCATCCGCTTTTGCGCGACGACACGGTAGCTGCGATCGACCAGGTTGGTCACCGCCTTCCAGTCAAGCGCGCCATCAGCCCACAGGCTGACCCACTGCCCGCGGCCGTACGGCGTGACAAAAAACTGCTTTCGTGTCAGCAGACGCTCCACGTCGGACGGCTCGAGACGAAACGCAATCGACGGCCGGCCTTTGACGGGCTCGTAGGCAACGAATGTTTTCTTTCCCGCTTTGAAGTTGGGATGCCCCCAAGAGGCTGTCTCGCTCGTGGCGGGATACGCCAGGCACACCTTGCGCAGTCGTTCCAGCGCCGACGCTGCTCTCTTCGCCACGTCAGAACGTCGCGATTGGATTGAGCGGCGATCCCGTGCCGCCTGGAATCGGCAGCGGCGCGGCTGTCAGCAGGAATTCCCATCGCTTGCGTGATGCGGCGGCCTGGGCCAACGCCTCGAGATCGCAGTTGTCGAATAGATGCACACCCAGATACACAAGGGCGAAGTCATGGACCGCGCCTCGCGGCGCTCCGGGTGTTCCAGGTGCCACGTACTGCGGATGATCGCTGCCAAGCAGTGCGATGTCGCGCGCCTTCAGCCACGGAAGCACGGATGGGTGAAGCCCGGCCGATTGTCCACCCTCGGCACGACCGCGCAGCCATGGACCGATCGCTTTGCGTCGCGCCCACACACCCGTCCGGACGAACAAGGCGTCACCGGCGGAGACTTTCACGCCAGCCTGTTTTTCCCACGCCTCGAGGTCCTCGACGTAAATCGGCGTCCCCGGCTCGAGGTACGGCACGCCCTTCAATCGCGGAATGTCGATGAGTATTCCGCGCGTAAACACGCCGTTCTTCACGTTGTGGATGGAGTTCCTGGTGTGCCGATCCTTGACGACAGCCTCCGCGTCTGGTTTGTAGCCGTTGTAGAACACTCCCTGCTCGTTGATGTGGGCGAGCGAGTCGAGATGGGTGTGCGCGATGCCGTGATAATTGATCGCAATCCGATCCGACCCGATTCCCTGCATGGTGACCTCGTAGGGATTCGGGTTGTCTACCGCCTTGACCGTGTCCGCGTCTGCCGCCAGCGACACGGAGACCCCTTCTTTCACCAGCGCAGCCGCCTGACGCCGCTTGGCTGGGGTGATGAGATTCAAGGCGCCGATCTGATCGTCCTTGCCCCATCGCCCCCAATTCGAGAGCTCTGTCTTCCAGCGCTGATACTGCTCAGCGCTGACTGGGTGCTTCTCCTCGCTCTGAGCGCGCATCGGTCCCACTGATGCGGTGACGGTGAGCGCGATCGAAACGCCGAGGTACATGAGTCGCTGCGCCTTCATGAGAGCTCCTTCATCTTGCTTCGATGTTCGACGTATCCACGTGCGGCAATCGGCCAGAGGTCGACGATCTTCCCGCCGTCGACGACGTAGAAGATGTCATGGAGGTTAATCGTCGGATCGATGTGCGATGGCAGCAACTCGAGAAGGTCGCCGACTGTTACGGTCGATTCCGGCGGCAGCGCGATCGTCGCGTGTTCGTCGTTGAGCGATGTCACGCTCGCGCCGACGATCCCGCGAACGGCCGGAAGGCCATGGTCCTTGGTCATCGACTTGTGACCACAGTCGACCACGCAGCGGTCGCGCGTCGGGCGGCTCACCACCGTCCCTAGTACCCAGAACGCGTGCTCGAAAGGAACCCCGACATCGGCATAGTCGGTATCCATGAGGGCGTAGGAGCCCGCCTGAATCTCTGTAATGCCTTCGATACGCCCGCTGATGTCGTAGGTTCCTGTTCCGCCGGCGGACACGATCTCGCACGGCAGACCGGAGTCTCGAATCTGCCTCGCTGCTTTCACGAGTCCGTTCATCGCCTGGCGCGTACGAGACTCGCGCTCGGCGCGATTGCGGACCGGTTGCAGATGCCCTTCGTAACCCATGACGCCGCGAAGCGCGATGCCGTCCGAGCGCGCCGCCTGCCGGGCGAGAGTGAGGACGGCTTCGCCCGCCTCGACTCCGCATCGCTGTTGTCCGACGTTGAGATCAACCAGCACACCCACCTGCGAGCCTGCCGCACGCGCCGCACGAGCCAGCGCATCGAGTCCAGCCAGGGAATCAATCGCCGTGGTGACGCGAAGCCGCAGACCGATCGCTGCGATCCGGGCGCACTTCGAAGGCGTCACGACCTCGTTGGCGATCAACAGATCGTCACAGACGGTCGAGGCGATCTCGGCCTCCCCGACCGTCGCACAAGTCAGCCCGGTACACGACCCAGCGGCAAGTTGACGCCTGGCGATCTCAGGGGTCTTGTGCGCCTTGAAGTGCGGCCGCAGTCGACACGGACCGTCGGCAAAAAATGCCGCCATCCGAGCGATGTTCCGCTCCAACGCGGCGCGGTCAAGGATGAGCGCCGGAGTAGAAATCTCTGAGATTCGTGCCGTTCCCGGTTCCCGGTTCCGAGTTCCCGGTTCGTGTTCAGTGTTCACGTTCAAGGTTCCGAGTTCGGGGTTCAGGAATTCCGATGGAGAACGTGTCCAGCCCAGGCGCGGTTGCGTTATGCAACATCTTCATCGTCACCGCGTCTGGTCGGGGCAATGCCGAACGCCCGCATCTTCTTATACAAGTTGCTTCGCTCGACGCCGAGGACCTCGGCTGTGCGAGACATGTTCCCGTGCTGGGCGGCCAATGCCCTGAGGATGTACTGCTTCTCGAATTCGTCGCGCGCGTGGTGAAGCGGCGCCATCGCAGCCGAGCGCGCCGCCGGCTGCGAATCGTGCAGGAAGCCGTGTTCGAGGAAGACAAGATCGCGCGACGAGACGCGATCGCCCGGCACCATGATCATCAGACGCTCGATCAGGTTCCTGAGCTCGCGTACGTTGCCGGGCCACTTGTAGCGCTGCAAGGCAGACATGGCATCAGCGTCGAAGGTCTTCGGTAGTCGCCCGTATTCGCGGGCCAGCACCGCCATGAAGTGGTCGGCCAGGAGCGGCACATCCTCGATGCGCTCGCGCAATGGCGGCACGGAGATGGGCACCACATTCAGTCGGAAGTACAGGTCTTCGCGGAATCGTCCGGCGCGAATCTCCCTCGGCAGATCCTTGTTGGTTGCGGCCAGCACGCGCGCGTCGACGCGGATCTGCGTCGAGCTTCCAACCGCTTCCATCACCTGCTGCTGGAGCACACGCAGGACCTTTGCCTGTGTCTTCAAACTCATGTCACCGATCTCATCGAGGAAGATCGTCCCGCCGTGGGCGACCTCGAACTTGCCTCGCCGGTCGGCGACAGCGCCCGTGAACGCGCCGCGTACATGACCGAACAACTCGCTCTCGATCAATTCCTCCGGGATGGCAGCGCAATTGACCTCGACAAACGGGGACGCCCGCCGGCGGCTCATCGCATGGATGTTCCGCGCGACCAATTCTTTCCCGGTGCCGTTCTCGCCGAAGATCAGCACGCGTCCGTTTGTCGGAGCCGCGGTCGCCACCTGGTCGCGCAGCTTCACCATGAGGTAGCTGTCGCCGATCATCAGGTGCTGCGCGTCAACCTTCGCTCGCAGCGCCAGGTTCTCGGCCTCGAGGCTGCGCTGACGCAGCGCATTCCGGACGACCAGCATCGTCTTTTCGAGGGACAGAGGCTTCTCGACGAAATCGAACGCTCCCATCTTGATCGCCCGCACCGCGGATTCGACGCTGCCGTGACCGGAGATGATTACGACCTGCGAGTCGATCTGACGCTCGCGCATGCGCGTCAGCGTGGCGAGTCCGTCCATGCCCGGCAGCCAGATGTCGAGCAGGACGATGTCGTATGGCTGGCCGGCGAGCCGCTGCAGGCAGGCCTCACCGCTGTCGACGGTGTCGACGCTGTAGCCTTCGTCGCGCAGGACTCCTCCCAGCGCGCTGCGCACGCCCGGCTCGTCGTCCACGATAAGGATGGAAGGCATGGCTGTCAATGACACCGGGTGTGATTTTCGTCCGGGACGCTCCGGAGCAATCAGGCCCGGTGTCTTAGCAGGGTAACTCAATCGCGAATCGGGTACCGCGAGGCTGATTATCGGTCACATCGATGCTCCCGCCATGTTCCGCCACGATACGGCGCACGATTGCCAGGCCCAGGCCGCTGCC
>JBKPNV010000129.1:0-5714 GCA_046732795.1 Acidobacteriota bacterium | reverse complement strand
TCCTGCACCAGCTGATTCAGCAGCCGTGAATGTTGTTCGAGTATCGTTCCGTGATGCGACTGGACCTCAGCGATCACCTTAATCTGCCTGTTATTTTCCTCGTCGAGTATCTGTAGCTTGCGCGTCTCCGTCTCGAGCGTGGCGACTCGACCCGACAGGCCTTTTACATCGGTCCGCAATCCATCGACATCGGTGCGCAATCCGTTGACGTCGGTGCGCAATCCATCAACATCGGTGCGCAATCCATCGACGTCCGTGCGCAATCCATCGACGTCAGATCGAAGTCCCGCAACCGCACTTTCGACGCTGCCAAGTCTGCCTTCTATCTTGTCGAGCCTCTCACCTGTGTCTGTCATGCGATTCTCCGCAAGGCACAAGTGCGAGATGAATGCCACGTTGAAATCGTTCGCGAAATCTCACCGGGTTCTCCGGATTCTTCGCTTTCTGCGCAGTTCATCGATTCAAGCCGCTGCAATTTCCTCATGCGCGGGTGTGTCCTTCGCCGCTTCGACCGAGGGGCAGTTGCAGTGCCTTCAGCTGACGGATCGCATCGCGAATCACTGGGAGTCGATTTTCTTCCGTTTCTACGAGCGAGTTGGGCGCATACGTCCACCGAGGCGGGGAAATGTTCGACGACGATGCCATCGTCCTATCGCGAAGTCAACCAGCTCGCCATCAACTCCTCGCCACGCCACCTCGATGGGACGTGCGCGCACGTGGGAGTTGTGAATTGGGAGTTGGATTTCGGACGGGGATTGCGCTTGACTACGCAGCCCGCTGCGCGGGCTCGAGGAATGCGCGCAGGTCGAGACCGTCGGGCGCCGGCACGCTTTGCGTGATGTGACGCGAGTAGCCGCCCGACGATTCGCGCTCGGAGGTGTCGACCTGACGGATGGGCTTGTAGGTTTCCTCGTCCACCAGCGACAGCACCGGATGTAGCGGTTCGCGCCCGTTTGTCTGGACGACCAGCCCCAGCTCGTTGCGATTGGTGCGTACCACCGAGCCGACGGGAAAGAACGTGATCGTGCTGACGAACTTCTTCACCAGTCCGGTGTTCAGCTTTTCGCCGGCCATCCGAGCCATGATCAGACACGCGCGTTCCGGTGGCGTCGGCGCCTGGTAAGTGCGCGCGCCCGTGATCGCTTCGTAGATATCGGCGACGGAAACGATTTGGCTCATCGGATGGGGGACTGCATCGCCAAGGTCCGGGTATCCGCTACCTTTCACGCTGCGATGATGCTCGAGCGCCACCGTTGGCGTCAGCGGCTGCAGTCCTTCTGTCTGAATCAGGATCTCCGCACCCAGTGTCGTGTGCGCCTCGATCATCCGGCGCTCGCCTTTGTCGAGCGCTCCCGGTTTTCGCACGATATCGAGGGGGATTTGCGTTTTGCCGACGTCATGCAGCAGCGCCGCTTCGACCAGCGCGGCGAGCGTCTGCTCGTCGAGTCCCACTTGTTTGCCGAGCAGCAGGCTGAGCATCGCGACGTTCACCGAGTGGCAATAGGTGAGGTTTTCGTATTGCTTGACGGCCAGGATCTGTCCCAGCGCGGCGTTGCTGCGCGCGACCTTGTAAATCAGCAGTTGCACCAGATCGCGAACCGTGACGACGTCGAGCGGCTTGCCTGAGGCGGTGTTCTCCCAGGTCTGCTGCGCCATGACGAGCGATTCGGCGTAATCGGGATCGAGCGGGCCTGTGGGCGCGTCGGCCCATTTCTGCGCGCGCCAGCGTGTGTCGAGCGGCAGCAGCCGGCCGAGGCTGACGTGGTGCACGTTTCGCGCGGCGAGCTGCGCGGCCATCGAGTCACCGGACTCGGTGTATTGCCACAGGAACTCAGCGACGGCGAGGAGTTCGTCGCGCTGCACCCCGTCGTGGATATGAATGCTGTCGATGCCGAGCGCTAGCAGTTGCGACAGCAGTTGCTGATTGGCGACGTGATCGTTGGTTGACGCGACGCCGTCGAGAAAGACGTCGCCGCGGATGACATCGATGCGGACGGGGCTGCCTGACTGCAGAAGCCCGGCGATCACCTCGTCGAGCTCGCGCAGTTTCTGCGCGATCATCGGGTGGCCGGGAGGGTACGAGCCGGCGAGTTTGCGCAGGCTGGCGAGGCCGCGAAGGACCGCGAGCGGATCGAGCGGTGATGTCGGCGGCGGCGTGCTCATCGCGCTCGATGCTCCCTGGCCTTGAGTGCCACCTGGACCAGGCTCGGTTTCCAGAACCTGAAGCGAAGCCCTTCGAGTTTCGTCAGCGCGTCGTCGAGTCCCTGCACCCGTGACTGTGTGGCTCGATCGATCAGCCGCGCAGCCGTGTGCGGATGACTGAACACGAACTCGCGCGATCGCAAGAGCTCGCGCACCTGTGTTGCGGTCTGCGCCGGCGGAAAGTGCCAGAGGGCGTCTTCGGCGGCGGTGTGTCGATCGTCGCGACGCTCTCGAATCTGACGGGCGACGAGCGTGGCGGCGGTAGGTGTCCCGATGCGCGCGAGCGCGCGCATCGCCTCGCGCGCGACCTGCACATCGTTGTGCTCGGCAAAGCGCCCGACCGCCGCTTCATGGCCGGGGCCAGCGTAACCGAGAATCTTGACGATCACCCGCGCCGCCGACGGTCCGCACGAGTCGAGCTCGGCCACCAGAGCCGGGGCAAGCGTCGGCGCCATCTCGCAGATCACCGGCACCAGGGCGCGCGCCCTGACCTCGTGCGCCGATCGATTCATCAACTCGATCAATCCGGGCGCGAGTGCGGAGCCGAGCGCCGCCAGCATCTGGCGAGCAATCGTGCGTCCCTCCTCATCGCGGTCGTGCATCGTGGCGATCGAGAGCAGACGCGTTGGAGTGCAGTAGTCGTTCAACGCCCTGCCGATGACGTCGGTGACATCGGGTCGCCGCGGCCTCAGCTCCTCGCCGATGCGGCGGTATCCCTCGACCGCTGCAATCACGTCATGCCATCGTCCAGCACGCTCGAGAGTTCCGACCAGATCGAGCGCCTGACGCAGGAAGGCTTCCACGAGGTTCGGGTTCCGCTCGATGCGCACGAGCTGCGATGCGCACAGTAATTGGGCCAACGGAACGTCGGTCGCCGCGATGCCGGTGCGAACATCCGAGATGGCCGTTTCCGCGTGCGCGTCCATGGAGAGGTCGAATGCCGCGAATTCGGAGAAGTCGGTTTCGCGAGTCGCATCGACGCGAATAAGCTCGCGCGCGTGTCGCTCGACGCCGGCGGACCCCAGGGTCATGTCGTCGGTGTCGCCGCGGCGCGCCTTTCGCATCCGTTCCTCGATCAGCGGCACGAGCGCGGCGCGGCGATCGGTCGAAAGGTCGAGCCGGTTCAGCGCAGCGGACAGGACCTCTGGCGCGGCGGTCTCGAGATCGAGGAGGAGGCAGATCGACTCCGCGAGGTCCATGTCCGGAAAGTCGTGCAGGACCTTGCCGTTGGCATCGCCATCGAGCAACCCGGGCAGGATCGTTCGCTGCAACAGGTTGTTGCGGCGATCCTGATCCAGGTTCAGCACCGCTCGAGCGAGCTTGCCGAACATGACCTGCGCCAGCCGGGGATCGAGCGCGGAGAACAGCCGCGTGACGTCGCTGTATTTGCGCTCGAGCGCGGTGGCCTTCGCGTCGGGGCCGGTGATGTCATCGTCGGTGAGACGCACCAGCATCGTCGCGATGTCGGCGGGATCGTCCACGAGGACGACGAGGTCGAGAAGCGAGACCTGCGACAGCCCATTCTGCGACGGGTCGGTGCGGATCCATCCGCGATCGGCCGGATAGAGATAACTGACCGGCGCATCTGGTTGCGCCAGCTCCTCCTGCCGCCGGCGCTCCTGAATCAGCAGGTCGGTCGTGTGCGCGCCGGGAACGCCGACGTCCATCACGACCGGGCGCTGCGCCATCTCCGGAACGATCGCGCCGACGCCGTGTTCGGCCAGGCGCTCAGCGAAGGTGACGTCGGCGGACTGCGTATCGTCGGAATCGACCAGATCGATGCAGAAACGCGAGAGATCGCGCGGCGTGGCGCCGCAGTCAATGTCGAGCGACGCCACGCGCAGCCTGAAGAGCCGGCGCGTCAACTCGTGCTCCACGACGGTGCCGGCGCCGATGTGTGCCTCGTCGACGATCAATTCGCGCGGTGCGATTCGTGACGCCACGCGATCGCGATGCTGAATGGACTTGAGCGCCTCGTGACAGGCCATCACCGCGTCGACGCAGAGCGGGCTGGTCGATGGGTACGTGTGAAACTGGCGGACCGCGCGGGCGAGCAGCTGCAGCGCGCACTCAATCGCCGTCAGATCCGCGGTACCGGCCTTGCGCTTCGGGGATGGCTTCTCGGTCGACAAGCTGGATCTGTTATCGGACCGACGAGGTCCAGCCTGACACCCCATCTCGCCTTTTTCGAAAGGGCGGCGACGTGTTACTCAGTGCAATTCAGTGCGGAAAGGTGACGACCTGCGTATGCCTGGCAGCTACTTGCCGCCTGAATCGTCTTGAGTCGGGCCGGCGTCGAACGATGACCCCGCGAAAACCTGACGTCCATCGGGAAGCTTGACCGATCGAGCGTTGGCGACGTGAGGCGCGAGCTTCGACAGGAAGCCGTCGATCGTGACGACATGGCCTTGGCGCAGCGAATTCCGGTTCCACCCTCGCCGCATCAACCCATTTGGCGGCCCGAGCTCGAAGTCCCAGTTGACGACGTTGCCCTTGTCGTCTTTGACGTCGATGTAGATGCGCGCATGAGGGTTCGTCCATTCCAGCTTGGTCACCGTGCCGGTCAACGTAATCGGCTTGTCACGATCGAATTCAGCGGCAAACGAATGGTGGGCGCTCGCCGGCATCACCGAGACGATCAGTCCGACGCACGCAACAACAAGGACCGTTCTCATGAAAGCACCCCTGAATGTTGCAGGTCCAGGTTCCAGGTTCCAGGTTCCGAGTTCCACGTTCATGTTCAGTGTTCGCGTTCGGGCTTCGGGGTTCGAGATTCGAGGTTCCGCCGAGTCGGGCCATTCGCGCGCGGCGGCTAGGGACGCGTAACCACGAACTTCGAACGCGGAACTCAACGTTGAACGCGAACACGCAACCAGGAACCCGGAACTCGGTGGCTGCAGATGATACCCTGATGCGTCGTCGCGTGGATATCGGAGGCTGACGTGAGGCGCTTCGTCCCGGTTGCTGCTCTCATTGCTGTGATCGTCGCATCGACGTCGCTTGCGGCCCAGTGGGACGTGCGCCTGCCGCCGGGCGTTCCTCGTAATGCCAAGGGCGAACCCGATCTCGACGGACCTGTGCCGAAGACCGCCGATGGCAAGCCGGATTTATCGGGCGTGTGGCAAGGCATGGGAGGTGGTGGGCAAGGTGCCGCGGCCGAGCCGCCATCCGGACCGCCGGTCGCGGCCTTCAGGGACGTCGCTCAGAACATCAAGGAAGGGCCGCCGCTCAATTCCGAAGGTGCTGCGCTCCTCAAGCAGCGGCGCGACAACAACAGTAAGGACAACCCCGAGGCGCATTGTCTGCCAATGGGCATCGTGCAGTTCCACACGCAGGGAGCGCCGCGAAAGTTCATCCAGACGCCCGGCGTCCTCGTGATCCTCTACGAGGCGAGTTCCGGGCTCCGTCAGATCTTCACGGATGGCAGATCGCTACCGGGCAACGACCCGCAACCGTGGTGGTACGGTTACTCGGTCGGCAAATGGGACGGTGACACGCTCGTCGTCGAGACC
>JBKPNV010000128.1:0-10767 GCA_046732795.1 Acidobacteriota bacterium | reverse complement strand
TCGCACGGTGAGGCATCACATCGAGTTTGAAGGCGCGCTAGTGGCCGACGATTGCACGCGCCGTCACCAAACCGGCCAAGCCCGCCAGCATACCGCCCAGCAGCGTTGCGCTGAGATTCGCCAGAGCGGTAATGGGCGCTCCTTCCTGCACCAGCCGCAGCGTCTCGTAGTTGAAACTCGAGTACGTCGTCAGGCCGCCAACAAATCCAATCGTGATCGCGGCACGTACGGTTGGTGACCAGGCCAACGTCATCCCGATATGCATCGCCGACGCGATGATGAAACATCCGATCAGATTGACGATGAGCGTGCCGTAGGGGAAGGCGCCGCCAAGACGTCGAGCCGCCCAGACGGCGACCAGATAGCGAGCGCCCGTACCAACGGCGCCGCCCAGGCAGATCCAAAAGAACCTCACGAGTCGACATTCAGTCTGACGACGCGTCGGTCTTGCTGTCAAGGCGCGGCGTCGAGTAAGACTGCATTCACCGAACGCGGTCGACCAGGCCGCCTTCACCGAGGCCAATGCCACCCATCAACCCGATTCTGCTTTCAGATGCGCGCGTGCTCGCGGCCTATCTGATTTTCTCTGGCAGCTATTTCGTGTTCGCGCTCGGGAAATTTCCGTGGATGAAGATCGATCGGCCGGGCGCGGCCATCATTGGCGCGGTCCTCATGGTGGCCTTCCGCATTGTCGGTCCACAGGAGGCCCTGCAGTCCATCGACTTCGCCACCATCGTCCTGCTCTTCTCGATGATGCTGGTGGTAGCCAATCTCCGCGTCGGGGGCTTCTTCGAGCGCATCGCCGAGTGGGCGATCGAGCGGCTGCACCCGCATCACCTGCTGCCGACCGTGATCTTCACCACTGGCGTGCTCTCGGCGTTTCTCGTCAACGACATCGTGTGCCTGGTCATGACGCCGTTCGTCGTGCATATGGCGCAGCGGCTCAAGGTGCCCGCGGTGCCGTATGTCATCGCGGTGGCGACCGCGTCGAACATCGGCAGCGTGGCAACGATCACCGGCAACCCCCAGAACATGCTGATCGGATCGCTGTCTCGAATCAGCTACCTGGAGTTCATCGGCCATCTCGGCCCCGTCGCCGTCGCCGGGATGTGCGTGGACTGGCTCTTGATCCACTGGATTTATCTGCGCGGCCCAGTCGATCGCGTCAGCGTCACGGAGGTGCTGTCCGCGCCGGAATTCCAATACGAACCGATGCGGCGGAAACCGGTCGTCGTGCTCGCCATCGTATTGAGCGGTTTTCTAGTCGGAGTGCCGGCGGCGCTCATGGCCGCCATTGGCGCTGCCCTGCTGCTCATCACGCGTACTGTCGAGCCCAGGAAGGTGTATGACGAAGTCGACTGGGGACTCCTGGTCTTCTTCGTCGGACTGTTCATCATCGTCGCCGGGGCAGAGCGCGCCGGAATGACCGCCCGGCTGCTTCAACCGTTTGCGAGGTGGGACCTGCATCAGATCGGCGTATTCGTCCCGCTGACGGCTGCTCTCTCGAATATCGTCAGCAACGTTCCAGCGGTCATGTTGTTGCGCACGCTGGTGGTGAACTTCCCCGATCCGCATGCCGGCTGGCTGACGCTTGCCCTGGCGTCGACGTTGGCGGGCAATCTCACGATCACCGGATCGATTGCGAACATCATCGTCGTCGAGCGCGCGGCAGCTGAGGGAGTGCACGTCGGATTTCGCGAATATTTCCGAGTTGGGCTGCCGCTCACGGTCGCGACGCTGGTCGCCGGTTCCGTCTGGCTTCTTGTTTCGTCCTGACTCGCTTGATCGGAAGGGGTGGCGGAGGCTGGTCATTTGTGACAACCGATGTCACGTCGCCGGGCTAACATGCAGGCGTGATCAACACTCGATTCGTCCTGCCTCAACAGGCTGCGGCCATTCCGGTGCGTAAGAAGAGCAGTACTCTCGAGGTGTGCCTCATTCGCAGAAAGGGATCGACGAATTGGGGCATTCCCAAGGGGTCGGTCGATCCAGGCGATACGCACGAAGAGACCGCGCTCAAGGAGGCGTGGGAAGAGGCCGGCATTTCAGGTCGCCTGATTGGGGTGTCACTCGGCACGTACGAATACGACAAATGGGATTCGACCTTCGAGGTTGCGGTCTATCTCATGGAAGTGCTGGAGCAGCATTCGACGTGGCAGGAGGCCGGCTTTCGAGAGCGCCGGTGGACATCGTTCAGCGAAGCGGCGACACTCCTTGCGACGCATCCCGCCCGCGTCTTCCTCGAACGCGCAAAGCGTTTGTCGTCGGATTCACTCGGCTGAGCTCGCGTGATGGGCGACTCACCCGATCCGAACGTCAAACAGGCGGTGCCTTTCTTCAGCGTCACCAATATCGAGTTGTCGCTGCGCTTCTACATGGACGGCCTCGGATTCACGTTGAAGCAAAAGTGGACGCCTGAAGGACGAATCCGTTGGTGTTGGCTCGAGATTGGTGCGGCGGCGTTGATGCTGCAGGAATATCGGAAAGATGGAGAGCCTGGCGGCGGTCCCGTCGCTCCGCTTGGAAAGGGCGTGTCTGTCTGTTTCATGTGTGCTGACGCAATCACGATCTATCACCAGGCGATTACGCGAGGTCTGACACCCGCTCGCCCGTATGTCGGCAACGGATTGTGGGTCACGTCTTTCGTCGACCCCGACGGCTACAAGATCGACTTCGAAAGCCCGACGGATGTCCCTGAGGACACCGTCTATTCACATCGCTGACGACGTCGCACGATGTCCGCGAATCACTTCCGTGTACGTGACGCCACGCTGGCCGATGCTGAACGGATCGCTGCGCTCGTCACCCAGCTGAGTTACCAGACGAGCGTGAACGATATGAAGGTCCGTCTCGAGCGACTGCTGCCGCATCCGGAACACATGATGTTTGTTGCGGAAGCGTCGGGCGATATCGTTGGACTGGTCGCGGCGCATATCGGGCAAGGACTCGAAAGCAATGATGCTCACGCGCGGATCACCGGCCTGGTTGTCGACAGCCATTGGCGAGGAAGCGGCATCGGCAGGATGCTGATGGAGCACATGGAGAGCCGCTGCCGTAATCGCGGCGTTCGCAACGTGATTCTCACGAGCGGCAACCAGCGGGTGGACGCGCACAAGTTCTACCAGCACATCGGCTATACGGCCACGGGCCAACGCTTTATCAAGCGCTTGTAAGCCTGTCCGGATGGGGTCAGACCCCTTCACATAACTGCACTGGAATCACCGAGCCTTTCAGCATTATCCTCGGCACTGTGACATGTCAGGTCGTATGGGCGCGGCGGCTGACTGCGGCGGCGGCGGTGCTCGCCTTTGCCTACGCGCTGCTCATGAGCGGCCAGGCGGCCACAGCACAAGCGCAATCTTCAGCGGCCGCCGCTCATGCCGCCGACCAACGCGCGCTTCTCGATCAGTACTGCGTCACCTGTCATAACGATCGCCTGAAGATTGCCAACCTGTCGCTCGAAAAGCTGGACCTCTCGACCGTCGGCGATCATCCCGAGTTGTGGGAGAAGGTGATTCGCAAGCTTCGGGCGGGCGTCATGCCTCCTCCCGACGTCAGACGGCCGTCGCTGACCGAGTACGAGGGCCTCAGGGATTGGTTGGAGAGCGAGATCGATCGGAAGGCAACGCCGCGCGCAAATCCCGGCGCCGTGGTGCTCCATCGCTTGAACCGGACTGAATACGCGAACGCGATCCGTGATCTCCTCGATCTCGAGATCGACGTGGCGACGCTGCTGCCGCCGGACGATTCGGCGCGAGGATTCGATAACGTCGCCGGCTCGCTCACGATTTCGCCGACGCTGCTCGAGGCCTATACGACCGCGGCGACACGAGTTGCGCGCATGGCGGTTGGGTACTGGAAGACACCAACGGAAGCGACCTACCTCGCTCCCGGCGATACGTCGCAGAACCATCACCTCGAAGGATTGCCCTTCGGTACCCGCGGCGGCATGCTCGTGCGGCACAACTTCCCCGCCGATGGTGAATACACGTTCTCCATTCAGAACTTCGGCATCGGCAGCTTCATCCCGGGCGAACGACTGGAGCTGGTCATCGATGGCGAACGCGCGCATGTGTTCAAGTACGAAGGCGTCGGCACGAGCCAGGGCATGGCGGGTGATACCGGCGATGGCGTGCTGGCGGTCAGCCTCCCGGTGAAGGCCGGGTCGCGCATGGTGGGCGCCACATTTCTGGCGACCAACTACCGTCCCAGCCTCGACCTGATCAAGCAGTACGACCGGAAATCGCTCGAGAACAACAGCATTCCGCAACTGCAGTACTACCCGGCCATCGGCTTCCTTCGTATCCAGGGTCCGTTCACACCTGTCCGTCCAACCGACTCACGCAGCCTTCGCAAGGTCCTCACATGCCATCCGGGTAGCGAGACCGACGAGACATCGTGTGCGAGAAACATCCTCACCACGCTTGCACGCCGGGCGTACCGGCGTCCGACCACTGCACCGGATATCGAGCCGCTCATGACGTTCTTTGCTGAGGGCCGCCGCAACGGCACCTTCGAAGACGGCATCGAGCTCGCGCTGCGGCGACTGCTCGCGAGCCCGCGCTTCCTCGTTCGCGCAGAGAAGGAGCCACTCAACATTCCCGCCGGGCGCGCGTATCGCATCAGCGACCTCGAGCTCGCGTCTCGCCTCTCGTTTTTTCTCTGGAGCAGCATCCCCGATGAAGAGCTGCTCACCGTGGCGAGCCAGCGACGATTGAGCGATCCGAAGATGCTGGAGCAACAGGTCCGGCGCATGCTCGCCGATGCGCGCTCATCAGCACTGGTCGCGAATTTCGCTGCTCAACTGCTCTACCTGAGAAATCTCGATGCGACCTCACCAGACGGCATCTTCTACCCTGACTGGGACGATGAGCTGCGACAGAGCTTCCGGCGGGAGACGGAGCTCTTCTTCGAGAGCATCATGCGGGAGGACCGCAACGTTCTCGATCTGCTCACGGCGGATCACACGTTCGTCAACGAGCGTCTGGCGAGGCATTACGGCATTCCGAACGTCTACGGCTCGCACTTCCGGCGCGTCACGCTCGGCCCCGACCTTGATTACCGGCGCGGTCTGCTCGGAAAAGGCAGTTTTCTCGCGGTCACATGGACGCAGAACTTCAGGTCTTCGCCAGTGAAGCGCGGCGTGTGGGTGCTCGAGAATCTTCTCGGCACTCCTCCTCCGGAGCCGCCGCCGAACGTGCCTCCGCTCGAGGACTCATCCGGCGGACCCGGAAAGATCCTGACGCTTCGTGAGCAGATGACGATGCACCGGAAGAACCCGCCATGTGCGGGGTGCCACAAGATCATGGACCCGATCGGCTTCGCCCTCGAGAACTTCGATGCCGACGGCAAGTGGCGTACGAAGCAGGGCGGCGAGGGTGGGACGCCCATCGATGCATCGGTGCAACTCTTCGACGGCCAACAGGTTGATGGCCCGGTCGCTCTGCGGCAGGCGCTCATGCGCTACTCGCCACAATTCGTGCGGATGTTTGCAGAGAAAATGATGACCTACGCGTTGGGACGAGGCGTAGAGTATTCAGACATGCCGGCGATTCGTTCGATCGTCCGCGACGTGGCGAGCGAGAACAACCGATTCTCGGCCCTCGTCCTCGGTGTCGCTCGAAGCGCGCAGTTCCAGATGCGAGTGAAAGAAGCGAGCACGCAGTAAAGACGGGGACGCCGCCTCCGGGAGCCATCGTAGGCCGTCTCCGGCGGGAGACATCGTAAGGGCCGGGTCCTGTTCCGTGGACCGGCAGATGGAGAGCATCGATGTTCGTCACCAAGAAGTCTCTTCCACGTCGAACGTTTCTGCGTGGCGCCGGCGTCACGCTGGCGCTTCCGCTGCTGGAGTCGATGCTCCCCGCGATGACGCCGCTTCGCCTGACCGCCGCGGCGCCGGTGAAGCGCTTCGTCGGCATCTGGCATCCGCACGGCGCAGCGCCAGGCTACTGGAGTCCGGTGCAGGAAGGTCGCGACTTCGAGTTCTCATTCATCACCAAACCGCTGGAGCCGTTCCGCGACCGGGTCGTCCTCATCACCGGTCTCGACATGCCAGAGGCAATGGCCACCGACGAGGAGCCGGGCGGCGATCACGCGCGAGGCGCGGTGCTGTTGTCCGGCGCCCGGCCGCGACGCAACGCCGTCAGTCCCTACCTCGGCGTGACGATCGATCAACTCATCGCGAACCAGTACGGACAGGACACGATTCTGTCGTCCATTCAGCTCGGCGTGGAGGACACCGGAAATTTCGGCAACTGCAATTGGGGCTATAGCTGCGCGTACACCAACTCGATCTCGTGGTCCTCGCCCACGCAGCCGCTTCCGACGCAGGTCAACCCGCGAGTCGTCTTCGAGCGGCTGTTCGGCGACGGCACGAGTCCCGAGGAACGGCTCGCCGGGCGCCGGCAGAACGCCAGCATCCTCGACTCGGTGACGCGCGAGCTCACGCACTTCAAGAAAGATCTCGGCGCCGGCGATCAGGGCAGGCTCGACACCTACGTGGAAAACGTGCGCGAGATCGAACGGCGAATCCGGATTGCGATGACCAACGCCGTGAAGGAGCCCACCGGCGACGTTCCCTTTGGTCTGCCCGAGAGCAAACACGTCCATTTCCGGCTGATGTACGACCTGATGGCGCTGGCCTTCGAGGGAGATATCACGCGCGCTGCGACATTCATGCTCGGACGCGATCTCACGGGGACGAGCTTCCCCGAGTCGGGCTTCAACGGCGGATGGCACGGCTCGTCGCACCACGGCGACAAGCCGGAGAACGTGGCCAACTACGCAAAGGTCAATCGCTACCACGTGCAGAACCTGGCGTACTTCTGCGACAAGCTGCGCAACATCCCCGACGGTGACGGCACCCTGTTGGACCATGTGCTGATTTACAAGGGCAGCAACATGGGCAACTCCCATCGCCACGCGCACGAGAAGGTACCGGTAATCCTCGTCGGCGGAATCGACGGCAGCTTCAAAGGCAATCGTCATTTTGTGTTCCGGGACAACACGCAGCGCACGTCCAACATGCTCCTGAGCCTGCTCCACCTGTACGGCGTCGCCCAGGACAAGCTCGGGACGAGCACTGGTCCGCTGCCCGGGATCGAGCCGCTGGAAATTGTGTGACGCTCAGCCACGAAGACCTGGCCACGAGGATCAACGAAGGTTAGACCGCAGGTCGCGAAGACCATGTCTCGAGAGAAGCCAAACGACTTCACACCGCTTCGGCGCTTCGCTCTCTTCTTGGTGGTCGTGTCCTTGGCGGTGTGCTCGATCCCAATCTCGGCACAACTGAGTGGCCGCCCCACACGGCCCCAAGTACAACCGCCTCAGGGGCCGGTCCGTCAGGTGATCTTCAAGAACTGTGTGTCGTGCCACGGCATCGACGACTACGCGTTCTTCGCCCTGGACAAGGCAGGATGGAAGTCCCTCATCGAGACGAAGCACAAGGACATGAAAGTGGCAATCGCGGACGCGGACCGCGAAATCCTCGTCGACTGGCTCGTCACAAAATTCGGGCCCGGCACCAAGCCGTTTCCACGGACGTATGTCGCACCTGAAATTACGACGTTCTTCTCGGACGCAGAGGCGCAGACGGTGCTGAATCGCTCGTGCAGTACGGCGTGTCACACTCTCGACCGCGTCAACGATGCGAGATTCAGCCCGGATCGCTGGCGCGTGGTCACCGTCGACATGCGCGAACGTGGCGCCAGACTGACCGACGAGGAACTCGAACGGCTGGTCGAGTGGCTGGGCCGCGTCAAAGGAACGAATCCGAATCAATGACTACGACCCTCGGACTACGGGCGGCGAGTGCAGGACTCATCCTCTTTCTCATCGTCGCGCTCGCGCCGGCTCAGACGTCGACGACTCCGCAACTGAGTCTGTCGGCGACGTCGGCAAATGTGGGTCAGCCTGGCAGCCAGGTGAGCATCAAGCTTCTGCGCTGGTCGACCGATGAAGAACGCGCGTTGATCGTTGCGGCGCTGAATCCGCCTCCGGCTCCACCACCTGCGGCTCCGTCGCCTGCTCCGCCACCCGCTGCCGCACCACCGCCGTCCGCCGAAGCACCGCCCGCGGATGCGGCAACGGCCGGCGCTGAACGGGGAGGCGCGGCGCGTGGCGGACGTGCCGGCGGACGCGGCGGCCGTGGAGGGCGTGGCGGACGCGGTGACGCCGCCGCGCCGCTCAGCCCGATCGCGTCGCTGACCGGCGCCATCGGTAAGGCGCCGACGATCGGCTATATCTGGACCGATGAAGTGACCGGCTACTCGATCAAGTATGCGTGGCGCGCGCCGATACCGTCTGGCGGAGAACGCATCATCCTGGCGACTAATCGCGCGTTCGGCGCACAGTCGCCGCAATGGAAGCCCTCCGGCAACCAGCCGGTCACCGACTATGAGTTCTCGGTAATCGAGCTTCGCCTCAATGCCAAGGGCATCGGCGAGGGCAAGACGTCGCTCACCGCCAAGGTCATCGTCGACAGCGAGGCAAAGACGATCGCGCTCGAGAACTACGCTGCCGCGCCGGTGATTCTGCAGAACGTGAAACGCTCATGAAGACACCGGGTGTGATTTTCGATCGTGATGTCCGCGAAAATCACACCCGGTGTCCTTGCGGAGACACGCCATGTCCATCCGACACCTGATTGGATACATTGCCGCGTTGTCGCTCTCGACGGTCAGTGCGTATGCGGCCACGAGCGAGCTGGCGGACGCGGCGATGGCGCGCAACGCGCTGAGCGTCCGCTCGCTGCTGCAGAAGAAGGCTGACGTCAACGCGCCACAGGTCGACGGCACCACCGCGCTGCATTGGGCGGTGCGCTACGACGACCTCGACACCGCCGATCTGTTGATCCGATCCGGTGCGCGCGTCTCAACCGCCAATCGCGAAGGGGTCACACCGCTGCAACTCGCGGCGATGAACGGCAGTGCGTCGATGATCGACAAGCTCCTCAAGGCGGGAGCCGACGCGAATGCGGCGCTCACGCCATCCGGCGACACGGCACTGATGATGGCCGCGCGCACGGGCACGCCCGAGGCGATCACCGTGCTGCTCGAGGCGGGAGCCACTGTGAACGCGAAGGAGTCGTGGGGCGGGACGACGGCGCTCATGTGGGCCGTGTCCGAACAGCACGCCGCGGCGGTCAAGCTGCTCCTCGATCACGGCGCCGACGTCAACGCCCGATCCAACTTCGTCGCTGCTGCCAACGGGCGCGGTTTCGAAGGCCGGACGCCCGCCCCGCCGAAAGCCGAACAGAAAGTCGAGGAGTTCGCCAGCGGCTGGCTGACGCCGCTCATGTTCGCGGCGCGCGAAGGGGACCTCGAATCGGCGCGACTGCTCGTGGGCGCCGGCGCCAACGTCAATGCGATTGCGGGCGACGGCAAGGACGCGCTGGGGCTGGCAATCTTCAACGGCAATTATGATTTTGCCTCCTTCCTCATCGACAGCAAGTCGGACGTCAATCATGCCGACACGCAGGGCTTCACGCCGTTGTTCTGGGCGGTGGACCGCCGCAACATGGAGACGGCGCCAAACTTCCCATGGATGATCACGGCCGATCCGCTGCCGCTCATCAAGAAACTGCTCGACGCGGGTGCCAACCCGAACGCACTCGTCAACAACACGCCGCGTGCGCGCATGCGCGCCGGATCGCCGCGCATCGTGTTTGCGACAGCATTGATGCGCGCTGCCTTCTCAGCCGACCTCGAGCTGGTGAAGATGCTGCTGTCGTACAAGGCGGACCCCACGATCATCTCCAGTGACGGTGAGACGATGATCGAGGCCGCCGCCGGGTTGGGATTCATCCAGGGTTACAGCAAGGGAAAGACAGCGGCGGAACGGCTGGAGGTCGTCAAGTTGTTTGCAGGCCTTGGGGCTGATGTGAACCGGGCCGACGACTACGGGATCACACCGCTGATGGTGGCCGGCAACATGGGTGACACTGCCATCATTCAGTATCTCGTCGACGCGGGCGCGGACCTCGGCGCCTACGATCTGGGCAAGAAGAACGACGGCGCATTCGGCGCCAGCGTCGAACCGCTGATGCCCGTCGACTACGCGATCGGCGTCGGCACGTTCGTGCCCAACAACGCCGTCATCATCCATGAGGACGCCGTCGCCCTGATGTTCCGACTGATGAAAGACAAGGGCATCACCCACACGACGTCGGAGTGCACACTGCGGGGTTTCACGTGTGCGCAGGCCAACGTCGATCCCAAAGTCGCCACACCAGCCGAAATCGCACGCATGAGAAAGGTCGCGATCGGCCACCAGGTTGAAGGCATCACCGGCGGTCTGCAAGCGAAATGATTCGCTGGCGCCTTCACGAGGATGTAGCGGCGAGTCTTCAGACTCGCCGTCACACTGGATTGATCAAGGCGGCTCTGCCGTCGACATGGCTCAGACGCCAGGAAAGATCCGCCTCTCCGCATGGTGAAAACGCGCTAGAACTTCGATCGTGGAATCGAGTTGGGCGCGCGTGAGCGGGGCGGACAAGACCCCAGGTAAGGGCGATTGAACGGCTCGTAGACCTCGATGGCCGTGTCGGGTGGCCGGGGCTTCGCATCCAACGCGACGAACCGCACGCTGCCGCCCTCCGCAGTGGCCTGGCAGATCTGGACCTTCGTCTCGGTGACGACCGGCTGCAGCATGTAGGAGCGCAGGCTGTACGCGCCGAGATCGTCAAATACGCTGCACATGGGAAGCGTCGTCGTTTCGCGATTGATAAACCAATTGCCGGCGGCCTGTTGGTACGGGGCGCTGTCCAGC
>JBKPNV010000127.1:0-5089 GCA_046732795.1 Acidobacteriota bacterium | reverse complement strand
CGCAATCCCCTCGGCGGCGGCGGCAACTTCGGGATCCAGGCGGCGCTGCTCGGTCCGGATCTCAAAACGCTCTACGAGTACTCGCAGAAGATTGTCGAGAGGGCCAAACAGACGCCGACGCTCGTCGACGCGAAATCCGATTACAGCGACGCCAGCCCCGAGGTGCAGGTGGCGGTGGATCGATCACGTGCGGCCGACCTGGGTGTGCGCATGGCCACGATCGGCAACACGCTGCGGTTGATGGTGGCCGGTGACGACGAGATCACGACGTATCGTGAAGCCGGCGAGCAGTACCCCGTCACCGTCCGGGTGCTGGAGAGCCAGCGCCGCGACATCGATATGGTGGGGAAGCTCACCGTTACCTCGATATCGGGCCAGCCGGTGCGGATCGACAATATCGCGCGTCTCGAGCGAGGGTTCGGACCCACCCGTATCAGCCGATCGAACCGGCAGTATTCGATCAACCTGAACGCCGACACCGCTCCCGGCCACGCGCTCAGCGAATCGTCCAGCGATCTCCGCGGCATCATCGACGAGGTCAAGCTGCCGCCCGGTTACACCTACCAGATGCGGGGGCAGACGCAGAACCTCGACGAAACCACGGACAACCTGATCCTGGCGATCGCGTTGGCCAGCATTTTCGTCTACATGGTGCTCGCCGCCCAGTTCGAGAGCTTCGTGCAGCCGCTCGTCATCATGACGGTGCTGCCGCTCTCGATTCCGTTCGCGCTCTTCACGATCTGGGCAACCGGCCGTACGCTGAACCTGTGGAGCGCGCTCGGGATTCTCCTGCTCTTCGGGATCGTCAAGAAGAACTCGATTCTGCAGGTGGATTACACCAACGTCCTGCGCGCGCAGGGCGTGCCGCGCGACCAGGCGATCATCGACGCCTGCCGCACGCGCCTGCGTCCGATCCTGATGACGACGCTGGCGATCATCTTCGGACTGCTTCCCACCGCGCTTGGCGTCGGCATCGGCGGCGCCCAGCGCTCGGCGATCGCGGTCACGATCATCGGCGCGCAGTCGCTGTGCCTGTTCCTGACACTGCTGCTCGTGCCCGCCGCGTACGTCAAGCTCGACGCGTTGGAACAGTCGCTCGCGAATCAGCGTCTCAGCGCGTGGCTGTCGAAAGTGCGCACGCTGGGACTTGGCCGCCGCGCAAGCACCGAGCTCACGAATTAGCTCAACGGCATTGCACGATCTACACGGAACCAGCGCCCCGCTCTGATCTCAATGGCTGAAGCTCGCTTTGCGAAGGGGCGTGGTTTGCAATTCGTGTCGCGGCCTCAATCCCACGACCGAGAGTGGTACGACCTGGCACGTCGCATGCTCGGAGGACTCGCGATCAACTGATGCACGTCAACTCGGCAGTTTCTACGCCGATCCCTTATCACAAACCTGGAGCGACAGCGTCGCTGGCGAGCACTCGGCTGCGCGTCGTCGAGCTCGATCTCCTGCGATTCCTCGCTGCATTGGCGGTGGTCCTGTATCACTTCACGTACCACCTCCGCGCCTCCGACACAGGGATCGATCTCTTTCCCTCGATCGGCAGGCTGGGGATGCACGGCTACCTCGGCGTGAATCTCTTCTTCATGATCAGCGGGTTCGTGATCCTGTGGACGGCACGCGATCGAACCCCGTCCGGGTTCGTGCTCTCGCGTATTACCAGGCTGTACCCGGAGTTCTGGATCAGCGTGCTGCTCTCGTCGATCGTGTTCAGTCTCAATGAATCGGCCTTCGGGCAGACGATTACCGCGCCACAAGTTCTGGCCAATCTCACCATGGTTCCCGCCCTCTTCGGGCAGGAATACGTCGATGGCGTCTACTGGACGCTGTTCGTCGAGTTGAAGTTCTATGCGCTGCTGTGGGGTTTGAGTGTGACGCGGCAGATGAAGCGTGTCGAAGGCTGGCTGTTCGCATGGTTGATCGCCACGATCGCCTGCTTCACTCTGCCGGTGCCCTCCGGTCTGCGATCGCTTGCGCTGTACCCGTATGCACCGCTGTTCATCGGCGGGTCGCTCTTTTACCTCATTCGAGCAGAGGGCGTTACGCCGGCGCGGTTGGTTGGCGTGGCGCTTTGTGCCCTGCTCGCGATGACGCAGGTGACCGCGCAGATGCCGAATTTCGTGCAGCAGCAGGACGTGTCAACGGCAACGCAATGGGAGTCGCGAATCGTCATTCTCCTGTTCTTCGCGACGTTCGCCGTGATCGCGCTCCGCCGCTCGGCCGCCGTTCCGTTCGCCACCGCGATCGCATTTGCCGGTGCGCTCACCTACCCGTTGTACCTGGTGCACAACATCGGCAGAGTCGTGGTGTTGCATCCGTTGGCGACGCACGAGAAGTACGTGGCCCTTGTGCTCGCGGTCGCCTTTTCCCTTCTGATGGCGGCAATGATCGCGCGGGTCGTCGACGGCAGTCTTCGGCGCCCGTTCGCTCGATGGCTGGAGCGAATGCTGGTGACCGTTTCCCGATGGTTGTCGTCATCGGGCGAGCGGACCGGGCGGACGCGTGCTCGAATTCCGAGCCAGCTTCCTTAGCCCGCCTTCGCCCCCGTGGCCAGGAGATTGGGGTTACCCAACACTATCCGCGTGGCTGGCTCCTCTGCGCCCTTGGGGACCATCCACCAGCATCCGCACGCCCGGCACCGAAAGTAATCGACCCTCGGCGAGTACAGGATGTCGGCGAGGTCCACAACCTCGGAACCATCACACTCTGGGCATTCGGTTCGTGCAGAGCCCATGGGTATCACCGCCGAGAAGCCTAGTACTCTAGCCCTCTTCAGCATCACGGCGCTACAGTTGTCGGCGAGAACTACGAGCCTATCACGAGTTCGGATGAGGAGTCATCGGGTAGAAGCTGCTCGGTGTTGCCGCGCCAACTTCAGCGAATGCGGGGCAGTTCTTCACCAACGCGCCAGATCGTTAGCGAGAGATTCGAGTAAGATTCGGCCGCCGTGAGACAAGTGTCGTCTGTCCTGCTCCTGGCGGGGTTCGTAGCGGCTTGCGCGAGTCAGGACGCGTCGCGCACACGTGAGGCTACCGCGAGCGCCGCTTCGCAGCCGCCTGCGGACTGGGTCACCTACAACGGGCCGCTTGCCGGCAATCGCTACTCACCGCTGGCGCAGATCACCGCTGCGAATGTCGGCCAGCTTCAGCAGCGCTGCTCGTTCGATACGCCGGAGGCAGTGAACTTCCAAAGCGGCATCGTGGCCGTGAATGGTGTCCTGTATTTCACGCTCTTCAATCACACATATGCCATCGACGCGACGACGTGCCAGCAGAAATGGACGCACGTGCGTCCGGAGCCCGACACGTTTCTCATGGTGAACCGCGGGGTCGCGTATAGCGATGGCCGCCTCTTTCGCGGCACCGGCGATGCGCACGTGCTCGCCATCGACGCCGCAAACGGCACACAGCTGTGGGACGTCTCGATCGGCGATCCGAAAAAGGGCGAGTCGGTGCCGATGGCGCCGATTGCGTCCAACGGCCTCGTCTTCGTGGGAAACGCCGGCGGCGACAACTTCGGTGTCATCGGCCGCATCTACGCCCTCGACGCGGCGAGCGGCCATGTCGTGTGGCAGTTCAACACGGTGCCCGACTCGGGCCCGGTGCTCGCAACCTGGCCGAAGGCGTCACCGAACAATCCGGCGAGCGGCGGCGCCACATGGACCAGCTATGCGCTCGACGAGCCGAATGGCATCCTCTACGTGCCCGCTGGCAATCCCGCGCCGGACTTCGCGCATACGCTGCGTCCCGGCGAAAACCTGTACACGAACGCGCTGCTTGCGATCGAGGCGAAAACCGGCCGCCTTCTCGCCTACGTGCAGCCGCTCAAAGGGGACTATCACGATTGGGACCTGGCGGCCGCGCCCGCTCTCCTCACCACGAAGAGCGGCCGGCCATTCGTCGCGGCGGCGTCGAAGGATGGTCACGTCTACAACATCGATCGCGGCGCCGTGACCACGCGCACAAGCGATCCGCCCTCGCCCGATCATCTGGTCGTCCGCAGCAAAGCGCTCGTGACGACCAGCGAGAACGCCGACGTGCCGCTCTCGACCGACCATGAAACGCGCTTCTGTCCAGGAGTGCAGGGCGGCGTCGAGTGGAACGGTCCCTCGTATCACCCCGGTCTCGGACTCTTGTTCGTGAACGCCATCGATTGGTGCACCTACGTCAGGATGCAGCCGCTCGCGAAGATCACGGCTGCGCCCGGCGACGCATGGACGGGCGCCGAACCAGCGGACGGATGGCTGTTCGGCAGGCACGATCCGGTGGAGCAGGCGCGCGGATGGGTCACTGCTTTCGACGCCGAGAGCGGAGAGATAAAGTGGAAGGTCCAGACACCACGCCCGATGGTCGCCGCCATCACGGCAACGGCAGGCGGGCTCGTGCTGACCGGCGATCTCGATGGCCATGTGATCGCGTACGATGCGTCAACCGGCACAGAGCTGTGGCGGCACGCTAGCGGCAAGGCGATCGGGGGCGGAGTCATTTCTTACGGCGTTGGCGGCACGCAGTACATCGCCGCAGCGACGGGACTCAACGCCGGAACCTGGCAAGTGAAGGCGGGACCGGCACGTGTGGTGGTCTACGCGTTACCGTGACGTTCGCTTCGCTCAAGGTCATTCGCTTCGCTCAAGGCCAAAGGTCAAACGTCAAAGGTCAAAGGTGATGAAGACCTCGCGCCACAACCGTCGAGAGTTCATGAGTCTCACCGGCGCTGGCGTGGCAGCGCTCGTCGGCGCGCCGCTCGAGAACGCCCGGGCGATGCAGGCGCAGACCGCGCAGAATGCACCAGTGGCGGCAGACCCGCGCGATCCCGAGCTTGTGGTGGTGAACGCGAAGGTCTACACGATGGACGCGCGGACGCCGCGCGCCGAGGCCTTCGCCGTGAGAGGCGACCGCTTCTTCGCGGTGGGCTCCACGGCGGACGTCCGCAACCTGGCCGGCAAGTACACGACCGTGTTCGATGCCAAAGGCATGACCGTGGTGCCTGGCTTCATCGATACACACAACCACGCCGGCGGCGAGGTGCTGCTCAACGAGGTGCTGGTCGGCAATCCTTTCGAAGTCGAATTCGTCACCATCCG
>JBKPNV010000126.1:0-10283 GCA_046732795.1 Acidobacteriota bacterium | reverse complement strand
GGAAGGCTCAATGAGGAACCCGCGCGTTATTGGCGGGAGGCCCAGAAAGTCACTCGCAGCGTATCACCGGTGGTGATGCACTGCCAATGAGCTGGCCGTGCCCATCGAGAACATCGTACACATTGTGACCATTGAGGTTAGGGTCATGGCCGCCGACCTGTTCGTCGTGCCGACGGTCACGTTCCGGTCCCGAGCGCTGCAGCCCCGCCGCGTTCATCACGATCACGGGATGCAGGCTTAGCGGCGCTTTCGGCGCGTGAGGTTGACGGAACGCCGCGAGGGCTCGCTGGGAGAGCGGACGCGTGCAGCGCGTCGATGGCTCGAGTCAGAAGCGAACGACGGCCCCGGCGGCAAACTCGATCTGCGACAGCGTGCCCTGGCAGAAGCCGAACGGGTCGCAGAAGTCTGCTGCGTCTTCGTCGTTGAGCATCGTGGGCTTGTATCTGAAGTGCCCACGAAAGCCGAGTCCCTCCCACGGAAAGTACTTCACGCCGCCGCCGAAGCCCCACGCGAACTTGGTCTCGGATTGAAGGTCGGCCGCTGAAAAGAACGTCGCGCCGAGTCCGGCAAACGCGAAGGGTCTCAGGCGCGCGCCGGCCTCGCCGAAGTGATAGACCACATTGCCGTGAAGCTGGCGCACCTTCATCGTGAAGAGATCCGCGGTCCCGGCTGCGGTTGCGATCTCGAGTGCCGACGCCTGCTCGGCCCATGACACTTCCGCCGCCCACTTGGAGGTGAACAGACGCGCAGCCTGGGCGCCCCACGTGAAGCCACCACGGATGGAGAGTCCATCGAGCTCCGGCGCCCGACGATCGAGATCTGCAGAAGGCGTATGACCGATGACGCCCGAGACTTCCCAGGATTGTGCGTGCGCCGCCGGCGGCGCGAGCACCCACATCAGAACGGCGGCGGCAAGTGTCACATGACGCATGACATCTACTCCGCTTCACCCAGAATCACGAGATAGCCACGTAAGCCGCCGACGGCGGCGCCCCAGCCGACAAGGATCCGACCGTCGGGTGACACGTCGGTGATTTCACCGGTGTTGATCCACCGTTCGAAGGCGTCGGGAACGCCGTTCGCCCGCAGATACTCCTTCAAGTACGATGGCGAGCCGTCGATCCAGATCACGGCTTCGGACTCTGTTGTCCCGATCCTCTGGCTACCAACCACGACACGGCCATCGTCGCTCGTCGCTTTCGCGTAGCCCAAGGTCAAGTCTGACGGGTGCCTGACAGGCATCGGCAGACATCGGGTGCCCTCGCCCGCCTTCCAGATCCAGGCGGTCTGATCGTTGGCCGCTGGACGACACTGCCGCCCGACGACCATTGAGCCGTCCTTGTTTGCGTTGTACGCGATGCCGACGAAGCCCTCCTCACCAGGAATGCGTTCCTGGCGTCCGTCAATCCAGCGCACGCCGACGTCGAAACTTCTGATCTCCTGGCTGCCGACAATCACCCGGCCGTCGCCGGATACGGCCTGGGCTTGACTGCTCGCGCCAGCGACAGTGCTACCAAGGTCGACCATGCCCGTGGACTCTTCCCACCGGAAGGCATGGACGGTACCGCAGACTCGCCAGGCATAGCCCACGATCACTTTGCCGTCGCGACTCGTGTCGAGGGCGTTACTGAGGTCGAGGAAGCACGGAGAGGTGCCCGCAAACCCTCCCAGCAGACGCCACTCCGTGGCGCGCAGCCAGATGGCGGCATTCTCCACGCCTTGCGCATCGCGCGCTTGTCCGACAATCGTGCGGCCGTCGGCGCTGACGCCCGCCGCGAGCCGGCCACCATTGGCGATGACGCCGGTCGTCGGCATCCAGTAGAACCCGCCACCGCCGTTGAAGTTCCCGACGATCGTCGTCCCGTTGCCGGTCACGGCTACAGGCAGGGGGGACCCTCGCAGCTCGAGTTCGATGAACAGCGTCTTGTCGGCCGCACCGGCGGTCAACGTCGGCGCGAGCAGCAACAGCGCCACGACTACTCGACGTATCGGCATCATCGTTTCCTCGGGGAATCGCGATGATGCGCCTAGCATGAGGCGTACCGCCAGCACCTTCCGGCCGACGGCACAGATTCATCGCGATTGTGGCAATTCGCAAGGGTCTGGGTTGAAGCCGCCGATGACCGGCACGCTGAAATATCGGAGCCCCGTGGTATTGCGTGGCCCTGTAGATAGGAACGCGCACGACGTGGTGTTCCTCGCGCCGAGATCGGACGCCGGATCGGGCAGCTAACGCTGTGTCCTGGCGTCGTACGTGTCGACGACGATGGCGCCGGCGTGAAGTGCTCCAGCGCGGGCAGTGTTGAGGTCGGGGCCGGCATGCTGCGCGGCGGCGTTTGCGCCGATGACGAGTGTCCACGCGATCGTCGCGGCTCTTGTCCGAATACGAATGTCCACGATGTGACTCCCGCGAACGCCTCTCCTCACGATCATCGGATGACTGTCCGCCGAAATGCGACCAGTCGTCCGGCCTGGTCCCGGGCCTCGACTTCAGCGGTCGCCATCTTCTTGTGCTCCCTGCCCACCGTAACCTGAGTCGATGGCACTGTGCCGTTGCGAGCGTCGATGGAACGCACAGGGCGATTGTTCACGTAGATGTCCACGCGGGAAATCCCGCGGCTCGCTTTCGACGAGGGAAGCTTCGACGCAGCGCTCACCACAATCCCGCGCGCGCCTTTGCGGCGCACCGGCGTGACCGACAGTTTGAACGACGACTGTTGCCGAATGATTCGTGCGGCGCTGGCCAGCAGATCGCGGTTGTCCTCCAGGACGTCGCGCTCTGTCATCAAATGAAGAGCGTCGGGTCCAACGCCGAATTCCTCGAGGGGCGAGCCTGCGCAAGGACCGACGCGAATGCTGCGGCGCATAGCCACGATCATCTCGGCTCCCTTCGGAAGCTTCTTGAAGGGAGTCTTCGGATTCTTCTTCTGCGCCCGCACGAGATCGTCCAGCGACCAGAAGTTCGCTCCGCCGGCTCCCGTATTGCCGCTCGTCCCGAGCACCACGCCGACTCCATTGTCCTGAAAACCCGCGGCGAAGATGTCCGTCGCGCTGTACGACAGCGCGTCGGTGATGAGCACGACGGGACCGTGATAGACCTGGCCGATGCCATTGCACCGTTCGTCGCTCGTCATCGGAAATCCGGCTGAATAGGTGGCGCCCGTCAACACCGAGTCTCGCATTGATGGCAGCCATGGTTGCAGACCCCAGTCGTCCGGCGCCGACTTGCAGATCTCAAAATTCAGCGGCGTGTTGATGAACTCGAACAACTCCGGCTCGATTCGTTGCGGCGTGAATAGTTGCAGCAGCGATTCCGCAGCGCGGATGTTTCCACCCGGGTTGCCGCGCACATCCAGGATGAGGCCGTCCTGGGGAAAACCGTCCCGCGTAATCAGGTTCGTGAACGATTTGACGAATTGACTGGTATCGCCGACGTCGAAGCTGAAGATCCGGATGTAGCCGAGGGTCTGACCGTTCACCGTCTTCTTCACTGCGTACAAGGCATCCTTGATCGATCCGAGGGTAGCGTTGTCGTCGCGCGGATACAGCTTCTTCTTGACCTCGAGGATGCGCGTCCGCTTCACATCGATCGCCGTCCTCTTCTTGCCGGGCGCCGTGGACGACGCGTCGGCGTCAGTGGTCTTGTGAACCAGCCAGTACTCGCGATGGCTCGCGACCACTCCGTTTTTGGCGCGGTACAGAATGTCGACCCAATGTTCGTCCGGTGGCAGTGAGCTGTTGAGCGGTCGGATGGTGAGATTGTCAAGTCCCCGTGCGAACCTCGCGTCGGGGTTGCTGCCGGCCTGCGACTCCCCATTGATTGCGATGGCCCTCGCGATCGGTATGCCGTTCCAGCCGAGCACCTCCACTCCACGCTCGAACGTGGCATCACCACAGTCGGCTGCAGTGATTGGCTGGTCCTCTCCGGTCGCCGTCCGCGTCACGATGAATCGTTCGACACCGTTCTCGAAACACTGTTCGATGAGAAATGGCAGATACGCGGTGCAATCCTTGTATGGTTCCGGCAGCAGGTAGAGCGTGTGCAGATCGCGCGTCGATCCAAATATCGACAGCATTCGCCGATGGAAGTCGATCGTGGGCTCGAGGCCATCATTCCACTCGGCGAGTTGGAATCGGAGGAGTTTGAGCTGCTGAATGGGATCGATGGCATGAATGGCGCGCTTCATCGGCAGATGCACATAGTTCATCTCCATCAAGAGGAGCGCCTGCTCGACGATACGCAGACGCTCCTGCCTGGAGAGTCCCGCCTGTCGCGCACTCGAACGGAGGAAAGCGCCCAGACCGCTGGCCGTTCTACGGGCCCTGGGCGAATTGGCGATTTCCAGCAGTTCGAGCCTCTTGCCGACTTCGACTTCAGCCATGGTCTTCCATTCGTTGCGAGCACAGTCACGCGCCAGCACTCGTCCCGCCGAAGCCTGGGCGAAAGGCGGACGCAAAAATAGCCGGCACAAGGAGTCTGGTGCCGGCTATCGTGCTACTTCTTCTTCGTCGGCTTCTTCGCGGTCATCTTGGCGGGCTTCTTCCTTCCACCTCCGCCCTGGCCGCCTCCCGGATCGCCTTCTTTGCCTTGCGCCATGTTCAGCCTCCTCCTGTGCGTTGAACGATCTGCTTTGGCCCAAGCAGTTGCCCGAGCTGTTGCAGGCGGCCGTGAATATCAGGCCGCCGCATGTATCCCTGATAGTTCTCGTCGCCCCACCGAGCCTGGAGAGCCGCTCGACTGGACTCGGCGCGGGTCGCGTAATCGTATGCGGTCGGGCGATCGCCCTCAAGCAGCGCGGACTTCGCCGAGACCAGCCACGCGCGCCACTCCGATTCGAGTTGTACGGCCGAGGCAAACATCATCTGAGCCGCCTGCGCGTCGGCGAGCGCGCCACGTCCGTCTCCGCCGGCGAGGCGAACTTCTGCCGACACGAGGAGCGCTGTCGACACGAGCCGGGGAATTTTCAACGCCCTGGCCGCCGCCACGGCTTCTTCCGCCAGTGTCGTCGCGTGTTTCGGCGCGCCAGACATCGCCTGAATGATCGCCAGCGTTTGCTTGGCCTGGAGCGCCGTGTCCTGGTAGTCGCGTTCAGCCAATTTGAGGGCCGCCGTCGCGTGCGTCGTGGCGTCGCCACGTTTGCCCAGACTGAGCGCCATCTCTGCGGAGATCAATTCCACATACGCTAATTGCGCTTTGAATCCCGCCTCCGGGTCGGCCGCGATGGACCGGGCTTCGTCGAGCGCCGCACTGGCCTCCTCATATCTCCCCAACGACCACAGTGCCGCAGCGCGATTGGTCTGGTCCCATCCCATGGCGACTCTGGCGCCAAGCGACTTATTGATCCGATAGCTCTCGTCGAAATGCGGCAGCGCTTCGGGGTAGGTCTCTTGGTTGTCGCCGAGAAGGACGCCGATACTGGAATGCGTCGCGGCCAGTCGTGCCGGGTCGGCGGACTGCTTCGCCAACTCCAGCTGCTCGGAAAACGCTTTCATGGCAATCGCGTATTCGCCTTTGTCGCGGTACGCCCGACCGAGCAGGATCAGCGCATTGGATGTTTCTCGGCGGTAGCCCGCCGGTTGGTAGAACTTCAGCGCCGATTCAAGATGAGAGATGGCCTCATCGAAGCTTGCCTCCTGGGTACTCAGGCTGCCTAAGGCAAGGCGCGCCCGTGCTTCCAGTGGAAGCGACTGATCCTGTCGCGCAAGATCGAGAGCCTGCAGCAGGTGCGTCCGGGTGTCTGCGAATTCGCCGCGCGCCAGCAACGTATAGCCGAGGTCAATCAAGCCGTTGGTCGCCAGCGTACGGATGTTGAACGATTGCGCGGCTTTGACCGCCTCTCCAGCGATCGTCTTCGCGCGATTGCTGTCGCCTTCGGCGTAGTACACGTTACTGAGCTGCAATTGCGTCCTGATTGTCTGATACTCGTTGGACGAGCTGCGTGACATCTCCAGCGATCGCTGGAGCTGCTCTTTCGCTTCAGGCAGTCTCCTGATCCGGGCCAGCAGCGATCCTCTCTGGTAATACACCTCGGCCAGTCCTTCCTGGCTCGACATGGCTTGATAGATATCCTGCGCCTTCGAAAACGCGTCGTTCGCCTGTGGGAATTGCTGGCGCCGGCCGTAGAGAATGCCGGAGCGGAGTGATGCGGCGGCGGACTGCGGATCCGCTTGCGACGCCTTCACGTACGATTCAACGGCTCGTTCGAGATTGTCGTCTTTTTCGTACGCGCGACCGAGATCGACATATGCCGCAGGCTTTTCCTGATCTCGAACCGAATCGACGATCTGCGAGTACTTTTCAATCGCCGTTTTGAAGTCTCGGCTCAACGTTGCCGCGACGGCATCGACGTACATCGACTCGGCGTTCGACAGATTCGAACGATCCGGGAGCAGCGTCATCGCGCGCACCAGTTCCTCTCGTGCCTTGTCCGTAAGTTCGATTTCCGCGTACGCCTCGGCGTGCCGAACGCGTGCCAGCGCGAACGCGCTGTCGATCTCGAGTGCCCGTTCCAACGCCTTGCTCGCTTGAAAATACGTCCCCTCGCGAATCGCGCTGGTGCCGCGGTCATACCACGCGACCGCCTCGACCGGCGGCACATGCCGGCCCCGTCGAAACAAATCCGATGCGAACCACGCCACGAGCAGTGCGGCCACGGCGCTCGCGGCGATGAGCGCTTTGAATGCGGCAGACCGCCTCGCGAACATGGGCGTCACAACGGCTGAAATCGGACGTGACACTTCCCGTCCTTCGAGCTCCTGCTTGAGGCCGACAAGGTCGGCGTGCAGCAATTGCGCCGACTGATACCGCGCCGCCGGATCTTTCGCCATCGCCCGAGCAATGATCGCGTCGAGCGCGGGTGGAACGGCCGGATTGAGCTCGGAGGGTGGTGGCGGAGTATCGGTCACGACGCGCAGAGAGACTTCGAGCGGCGTCCCTCTCTCGAACGCGGAGATACCGGTCGCGCACTCGTAGAGCGTCACGCCGAGCGAGAAGATGTCAGAGCGTGCGTCGATCGTCTTTCCGCGCAATTGCTCGGGAGACATGAATCCCGGCGTACCGAGGACGCTTCCCGCCTCCGTCAAACGTTCCAGTGTCGGCGCATCAGGGCCTTCAGAAGCGTCGTCTTGAGCGATCTTCGCGAGCCCGAAATCCAGCACCTTCACCTGGCCGCGCGGCGTGACCATGATGTTGTGCGGTTTGATGTCGCGATGGATGACGCCAGCCGCGTGCGCGTCGGCGAGCGCTTGCGCTGTCTGGATACCGATCTCCACCACTTCTGCGGGAGGCAATCGGTTCTTCCAGATCTTCTCCGCGAGACTCTGCCCCTCGACGTACTGCATGACGATGAAGACGTGGTCGTCCTCTTCGCCGACCTCGTGGATGGAGCAGATATTGGAATGATCCAGCGCCGCGGCGGCTTTGGCCTCGTTGATCAGCCGTTGCCTGGCCTGATAGCTGCCCGCCCATCGCTCGGACAGCATTTTGATAGCGACTTTCCGCCCAAGGGTGCTGTCTTCCGCGAGGAAGACCTCTCCCATCCCTCCCGCGCCGAGCTTTCGGATGATGCGGTAATGGCTGATCTCTGCGGGTGCCAACAGACAGATTCTATGCCGCCCTCGGCGATCGTGCCGCCGTTTCTGCATCCGTGCGAGGAAGGAGAGGCGACCGAATCTCCCGCAGGCTCAAATCTTCATGAGGCGACCTGACGCTGCTACGGAGCAAATCGCCGGCGAGGTCTGACCAACTGATTGGGCACCTTTTCAGTCGGTGAGGAAGGACGGCCGCGTTTTCGAAGCGGCGTGACCCAAACGGTTCCTCTTCGCCGTGGCAGCCGTCGCACGACTCTCGCTCAATCGTGCACGCGGCCATCGCGCCAGTGGCTTCCTTCAAGTCTCGTTATCGGCCGACGCACTTCCGATGAACGCTGGCGGCTCTCAGTTACTAGCTGTTTCTGATGGCAGATTCATTGTCTGTACTAGGGCCGACCAGCGGGAACTGGAGCGCAGCGGTCTCAAGAAATCGGAGGCGCCAAACCACATCAACGGTTGCACCTCGCCTTGAGCGATCGCTTTCGCTAACGAATCGGTGGCAGCATCGATTTCGGAACAAACCATGTGATAAATGAACATGCCACTTGGGGACTTGAGTTTGGATACCTGCGCGTCCGCGTCATCGTTTTTCCCTAGCCGCCGCAAAAGGCCCGCCAACAAACCGGCCGGAAGAGGCATCCACGGTGCCGCCGCGGCACTCCGTTCCGCAAGCTGGCGCGCCTCCGGCAACTCTCCGAGACGGAAGTGGTTCATGCTCATCGCGTAATAGGGCAGCCAGTGTCTCTCATCAATGTCGATGGCCTTTCGCGCCTCGATCGCGGCACGGTCGGGCGATTCCGAGCCCAAGATCAACGCGAACATCCCGCGAAATAGAACATTCAGCGGATCCTGCTCGACTGCTCGCTCGATCTCACCCAATGCTTCCCGGAAGCGGCGTAAAGGAACGAGATAGAAGACTGCATAACGAAACCGGACTTCGGGAGGCACCTGCTGGGCTGCCAGCGCCAGCTGGAACCGACCACCTGCCTTATCCCAATCGCGGTCATACAGTGCCGCCATTGCGCCCAGCACCGCATTGGCGCGAGGCTCGTTCGGAGCGAGCTCTACCGCTTTCAGCCCGTTTGTGCGTGCCATCGGCATTGTTTCTCCGGCTGGGCGGAGTCCAGCCGCACCCTGAACGAAGTGCCATGTCGCGAGTTCGGCATACGCCTCTGAGTACTCCGGATCTCGCTCAATCGCTTGCTCAAAGGCTTCTTTCGCAAGGGCAATGGATTCGGCCGTGTTAACGAAGACCAAGTGACGTCCCTTCAGGAACGCCTCGTACGCACGGAGATTCGGCTGATGCGCCCGTCGATCAGCTGGTGCTCCACTCAGCTTCAGCCGTAGCGCGGAGGCAATCGCAGCGGCGATCTCATCCTGCATCACAAATACGTCGGCCATCGCACGATCGTACCGCTGCGACCATAGGTGATAACCGTCGGCAGCGTTTATCAGTTGCGCCGTCACGCGGAGTCGGTTGCCGGACTTCCGCACGCTGCCCTCGAGGATCGCGCTAACGTGGAGCGCCTCGGCGATTTTCGTAATGTCTTGGTCTTTCCCGCGAAATGCAAACGCAGACGTACGCGCAGTGACCTTTAGCCCAGGAATTTGCACCAGTGTGTTGATAATCTCCTCCGCCAGGCCATCGCTGAAATACTCCTGTTCTTTGTCATCACTCATGTTGGCAAAAGGTAGAACGGCAATCGATGGAGCGCGGTCAGCCAGCGTGACTGCGGCAAGTGACGCCTTCACTTTGGTCATCGTTTGGAAACGGTCGACTGGAGACTTGCAAAGACAGCGTTTGATGATCTGGACAAGTTCGAAGTGCGAGTGAAGGGGTTGCGGTTCGTCGCGTAATATGGCTGTCAGGATGGCGATGCTGCTGTCACCGTTGAACGCGCGCCGTCCAGACAGCATTTCGTATAGCACGGTTCCGTAAGAGAAAATGTCGGAACGCGGGTCCACCGTTTTGCCCGACGCTTGCTCCGGCGACATATAGGCGGCCGTGCCCAGGATGATCCCAGCTTCTGTCATCGCGGGCGACGTGACCGTCGGCAGTTGCGTCGCCTCCGGCGACGTCGCACGTGCCGGTTCCATCGCCGTAGCCAATCCAAAGTCCAGCACCTTCGCCGTGCCGTCTTTACGGACTTTGATGTTGGCGGGTTTCAGGTCACGATGGATGATGCCTTGTTCGTGCGCCGATTCAAGCGCCTCGGCAATCTGCCTGGCGATTGCGAGCACCTCCCCGATCGCAAGGGCGCCTCGGGTGATGAGCTCCGCAAGGGTTGGCCCTTCGACCAGCTCCATCACAAGAGCGGTGATGCCTGCACTCCTTTCCAGGCCGTAAATCTGCGCGATGTGGGGATGGTTCAGCGCCGCGAGCGTTTCGGCTTCGCGCTGGAAGCGCGCCAGCCGGTTCGCGTCTTTCGCCACCGCCTCGGGCAGCACCTTGATCGCGACCGACCGTTTCAGGTTCGTGTCCGTCGCGCGATAGACCTCGCCCATGCCGCCGACACCAATTTGGGCGGAGACTTCGTACGCACCAATGCGAGTGCCGGGACTTAAGGGCATGGCCGCGGCTGGAACCGGCATGATTATATGAGGCTGGTGTCCATCAGGAGGATTCGCTGGCGATAAGCGGCGCAGGGACCGACACGGGAGCGCGCAAAGCCCACTTGCCGACCACGACGTTA
>JBKPNV010000125.1:0-18961 GCA_046732795.1 Acidobacteriota bacterium | reverse complement strand
GCGTCGACAGCGGACTGATCAGGAGCGAGTTCTGACATGGGTCAACGCTCAATGCCCGATGCGCAATGCCCAAGCTCACTCACGAGCGCTTGAGCATCGAGACGTGAGCATTGTGCATTGACTACGCGGCAGGAAGTGCGGCTTTCGCCTGCGAAGCGACCTTGGCAAACGCGGCGGGTTGCGCGACGGCCATGTCGGCCAGCATCTTGCGATCGAGCGAGCTGCCGGCGGCCTTCAGGCCGCTTATCAGCTGCGAGTAGGTCAGACCGTGCTCACGCGCTGCCGCATTGATACGAACGACCCACAGTCGCCGATATTCGCGCTTCTTGTTCTTGCGGCCAACGTACGCATACTTCAGTGCGGTGTCGACCGACTCTTTGGCCTGGCGATAGAGCTTGCTCTTCGTCTGATAGAACCCTTTGGCTCTGTCGAGCAGCTTTTTCCGTTTCGCGCGCCGGACCGTTCCTCTCTTTACTCGTGGCATTGTTCTACTCGTCCGGTGATGGGGTCAGACCCCTTCACACTCTTTCACATGTGACCAACCGTGAAGGGGTCTGACCCCATCACTTATAGGGCAACATCCTGTTCAACTTGGGCGCGTCGTTGGGCGAGACTTCCTGCGTTCCGCGCATGTGGCGCTTGGACTTGGTGGTCTTGCTGGTCAGGATGTGACGCTTGAACGCGCTGGCCCTGACAATCTTGCCGGTGCCGGTCTTCTTGAAGCGCTTGGCGGCGCCGCGATGTGTTTTCAGTTTGGGCATCGTTGTCTCTCAGGCGGGTCTGAGGACCCGCCTCTACCTACGATTCGTCCGTCGCGGCGGCTCCATCGCCGCCATCCACCTTGGTCCGCGGCGCGCTCTTGCGACTGGCGCGCTGGCTCAGGATGACGTGCATCTGGTTGCCTTCCTGCCGCGGCGACGTTTCGGCCAACGCGACTTCCGACAACTCTCCCAACAGGCGCTCGAGAATCCGCCGCCCGATCTCGGGATGCGCCATCTCGCGACCGCGGAAGAAGATCGTCGCCTTGACCTTGTCACCTTCGCTCAAGAAGCGCTCGATGTGCTTCTTCTTGAACTGATAGTCGTGCTCATCGACCTTCGGCCGGAACTTGATCTCCTTGACCTCGATCACTTTCTGGTGCTTCTTGGCCTCGCGAGATCGTTTCTGCTCCTGGTATTGATACTTCCCGAAGTCCATGATCCGGCACACGGGCGGCACCGCGGTCGGCGAGATCTCGACCAGGTCGAGTCCCTTCTGACGTGCGATGATGAGCGCCTGCGGCGGCGGCATGATCCCGAGCTGTTGACCGGTTTCGTCGATCACCCGGACCTCACGGACCCGGATGCGCTCGTTGGTGCGAACGCGGTCATCACGTCTGGGCGAGCGATCGAATGCGATAACGTCCTCCTCGGGTTACGACCTGCCAGATGCGGGCTTCGGGTTACAGGCTACGGGCCGGTTCCTGTTCTTCGCTCCGGCTCTTGCGTCGAACTTCTTCCAACGCGTCGGCAATGAACGCGTCCACCGATCGCGGGCCCAGATCACCACCGGTCCGGCTGCGCACGGCAACCGTCCCTTCAGCAGCTTCCCGGTCGCCCGCAACAAGCATGTAGGGCACCTTCTGGAGCTGGGCCTCCCGGATTTTATAATTAATCTTCTCTTGGCGATCGTCTAACTCCACTCGCAGCCCGGCTGCCGCTAACCGGTTCTGCACACTCACGCCGTAGGGCCGGTGCCGGTCTGAAATGGGAAGGACCACGACCTGAACGGGCGCGAGCCACAATGGCCATGCGCCCGCGAAGTGTTCGATCAGCAACGCGATAAAGCGCTCGAAGCTGCCATAAATCGCCCGGTGAATGACGACGGGACGATGCTCGGCGTTGTCGGCGCCGATGTACTTGAGATCGAAGCGCTGCGGGATCTGGTAATCGAGCTGAATCGTCGCGCACTGCCACTTGCGGCCGATCGCGTCCACGACATCGAAGTCGATCTTCGGGCCGTAGAACGCTCCGTCCCCTTCGTTCAGCGTGTACGGCTCGCCGACGGCGTCGAGCGCCCGCTTCAACTCGGATTCCGCATGATTCCACTGCTCGATCGTGCCGAGGAACTCCGCGGGACGCGTCGAAAGCTTCATTTCCGGTTTCATCCCGAAGTCGCTGTAGACGCGCTGAACCAGCCGCAGCACTCGCTCGACTTCGTCGCCGATCTGTGACTCCATCACGAAGCAGTGGCCATCATCCTGGGCGAACTGGCGAACGCGCGTCAGCCCTGAAAGGACGCCGGAGGCTTCGTTGCGATGCAGCGGCGTCTGCTCGTGGTAGCGAATCGGCAGGTCGCGGTAGCTGCGCACTTCGCTGCCGAAGATGAGCATGTGGCCCGGGCAGTTCATCGCCTTGAGCCCCATCTGCTCGCCCTCGGATTCCACGAGGAACATGTTCTGCCGGTAGTGCGACCAGTGGCCGGACGTCTCCCATAACGCCTTGTTGAACACGATCGGCGCCTTCACCTCTGTGTATCCGGCGGGGATGAGGACGTCGCGCATGTAGTTGGCGAGCGTGTTGTACAGGACCGTGCCTTTCGGCAACCAGAACGTCGCGCCGGGAGCCCACTGATGGAACAGGAAGAGCTTCTGATCGCGACCGAGCTTGCGGTGATCGCGCTTCTTCGCTTCCTCGATCCGTGTCAGGTGTTCCTTCAGCTCTCTCTCCGACAGGAACGCCGTACCGTAGACGCGCTGCATCGGTTGATTGCGCGCGTCGCCTTTCCAGTATGCGTTCGACGTGCTGAGCAGCTTGAACGCCTTCAGCTTGCCGGTTGACGGCACGTGCGGTCCGACACAGAAGTCGACGAACGTCTCCTTGTCCTTGATCGTGTAGCAGGAGACGTCGCGCTGCCCCTCGGTCTTCTCCTCGATCAACTGCACCTTGAGCGGCTCGCCGCGATCGCGGAAGAAGCGCTTGGCCTCTTCGCGTGGCCACATCTGACGCTCGAAGACCAGGTTCTGATCCGCGAGCTCGTGCATCTTCTTCTCGATTGCCTCGAGATCTTCAGGGACAAACGGCCGCGGCACGACGAAGTCGTAGAAGAAGCCTTCGTCGGTCGGGGGACCGATGCCGCACTGCACGCCGGGAAACATGTTCGTCACCGCGGCGGCCAGCAGGTGAGCGGTACTGTGACGATAGAGCGGGAGCGCGTCCGTCGCGTTCTTCGACGTGATGATTTGCACCGGTGCGTCGGCCGTCAGCGGGAACGAGAGATCGACCAGCCGATTTGCAACCTTCCCTGCCAGCGCGGCGTTCGCCAGCCCCGGTGAGATCAACGTGGCCAAATCGCCCACCGTCGTACCCGAAGGCACACTACGGCTCGATCCATCTGGCAGCGTCACGCTGATCTGAGACATTGAAAGTGAAAAGGTCAAAGTTCAAAAGTTCAAAAGTAAGTTGGAAGTTGCGCTGGAGTGCTTGCTACTTACTTCCCACCTGTGACCTTTGAACTTACTACTTACGTTCCGGGTATTGGTAGGCGCGGGTGGACTCGAACCACTGACCTCCTCCGTGTCAGGGAGGCGCTCTAGCCAACTGAGCTACGCGCCTGTCCGTTGCAAAAACAGGCGAAAACCCGAAACTTCAGTATAACGCAGGAAGCGCTGCCTATGCCGCCTTCTTTTCGACCAGACGCGCGATGGCGGTATCGAGCGTGTCGTCCTTCGCAGGCGGGGTGGCGCCGAATTCCACATCGGGCTGTCGCACCTGCACGTCTGGTGTCAGTCCGCGCTCGTGGATGCCGGCATTCGCGGGGGTCAGATAACGCATTGACGAGAGGAGCAGTCCACTGCCATCGGGGAGCTTGACCAGCTGCTGGCGCGCCGCGCGTCCAAGCGTCCGCTCGCCAACCAGTTCGGCGCGGCTGTTTCCGCTCAGCGCCGCGGCAAAGATTTCAGCGGCGCCGGCGGTACCCTGATCCACGAGCAGGATGACAGGGGCAGAAATCGAGCCGTCGGTGGCCGCCGCCGTAATCGTCTCGCGCTGGGCCTTGGTCTGACGGATCGACAGCGTTCCGCTTGGGACGAACAGGCGCGCGGCTGCAATCCCGTTATCGAGGTCACCCGCGGCTGTGCCGCGAAGATCTACGACGAACCGGGTGGCACCGGTTTTTGCGAGAGCGCCGACCGCCTGCGTCACCTTTGCCGGGAGATCTTTCGTGAATTCCGCAACGCGAACATATCCGGTCGACGTGTTCGCCATCTTTGTCGAGACGTCGGCGGCCATCGTGCGCTCGCGGACGAGCGACAACTCATGGGGATCGGCGGCGTTGTTTCGAATGACGAGGAGCGCGACCTTCGAGCCTGGCGCGCCGCGCAGCAACCGCATCCCTTCGTAGGCCGACATGTCACGGGTCGCCCGGCCGTCGATCGCGCGAATGTAGTCACCCGTTCGCAGGCCCGCCCGTGCCGCCGGCGATCCGTCGCGCGCCGACACCACACGCAGGTAGTACTGGCGCGTCAGCTCGACGCCGATATCCGCAGCACCCGGGCTCGAGTTCTGTTCCACCGCCTTGACGAGATCCGGGGTGAGATACGCGCTGTCCGGATCGAGCGCGTCCGAGAGTCCGCGCATGGCGCCCCGCATCGCCTGCTGGATGTTCACTTCCTCCACGTAGTTGTTCACGACGTGCGACACCACATCGTCGAACACCCGCAGATGCTGGTAGGTATCATCCTTGCCACGTGCCTGGCCGAGATAACCGCCGATGATGGCGAACGCGATGACGGGTATTGAAACCGCCAGTATCCAGAGGCGAGTGCGTGAGGTCATGACGGATAGACCGCCTTCTTTCGTAGGTGTCCGGCTTTGACCGGACCGTCTTGAATCAGCCTAGCGCGGCTTCAGCCATTGTACGGGATTGACGGAACGGCCGTCGATCCGCATTTCAAAATACAGCGTCGGGGGGCCGGCGGGGGCCAGGCCGACCCTGCCCACCTCTGCACCGGCCTCCACCGCTTCGCCCTGTTTCAGCGCCGTGGAACCAAGGTATCCGTAGAGAGAATAGCCATTGTTCCCATGGTCCAGGATCACCAGCGTCCCAAATCCCGTGAAAGGACCAGCGTAGCCAACCGCCCCCCCGTGAACGGCCCGAACAGGGGAGTCTTCTTCTGCGGCGATTTCAATGCCATTCCTGACCGCAGTGCCGCCGAGCCGATTCGACGGCTGGCCGAACGGGCCGACCAGACGCCCCTGAACCGGCCATTCGAGAGCACCCTGAAATGGCCGCAACGGCACCCCCACAGGCTCGCCGGCTGGTCTTTCGGTCGCGACCGTTGTCACCTGCTGCTGCAGCCGGGTATATGCGACTTGCAACTCGCCCACGTACTGCGCCGTGAGATCCCGTCGCGAGTCGATCTGCCGGATGAGCTCGGTCACAGAGGCGAGGGCGGCATCGGCTGCCGATTTGGATCGTCGCGCCTCGACCGTCTTTGCCTGAAGTTCCTTGGCCGTCCGCTCGAACGCCGCTCGCTCTTCACGCATTGCCGCGAGCGTCTTCTGGTGTTCTTCGATCCGACGCTGGTTGAGTGCCGAAAGCGCGCCAATGGCGCGCGTAGCGCGCGCGAACTGTCGGAAGTCGCCGGCGCTGAACAGCATTCGCGCGTACCCGATGTGACCACGCTTGTAGACGTCGACGAGTTGCGTCCGGAGATCGGGGAGCTGGTTGATGCGCTGGACTTCGAGATCGGACAGGCGTGTCGTCGTGTTCTGCAGGGTCGTCTCGGCCTCGTTCATCGCCGCTTCGGCCTGCTTGAGTTGCTCCACCTTGATGTCCCGCTCGATCTCGCGCTGCCGCAGATCCCCCACCAGGCTCCGGGATTCACCCGCGAGCCGCTCTGCCTCTCGTTGCAATGCACGAATCCGATCTGTAATGCGTTGGGCGTCTCCTGATTCCTGGCCGAACAACGCCAGCGGGAGGAGGAAGTAGAAGAAAGAGACCAGCAACGGTGCGAAGGTCCCGGTCCGACGGCCTGCCGCGCCAAAGCCGCGCGGCGGCGACGCCGTGTCCGGGCCCTCAAAAAACTGCCTAGCCGACGCCGCGACGCGGCGATGGCGGGTGGGTGGTGCGCAGGTGAATGGCATTCGAAATGCTAAGAAGTGCCAGAATTATACAGAGTGGGTCGCGTAGCTGGACTGGATGTCGGGGAGCGGCGCATCGGGGTCGCGGTCAGTGACGCGACGGGAACGCTAGCGCGTCCCGTCAGCGTCGTTCGAACCTCGGGCCTCGATGGGGATGCGCTCAATCGTACGGCGGCTGAGATTGCTCGTCTCGCGCAAGAAGAGGATGGGTTGGTGGGACTGGTGATCGGTCTGCCGCGCCGGCTCGACGGATCCGCGAACGACATGACACCACGCGTCGAGGCATTTGCGCGTACGCTCGGTCGTCGGACATCGCTGCCGATCGTGCTCCAGGACGAGAGGCTGACGAGCCTCGAGGCCGAAAGTCGCCTCGCCATTCGCGAAAAAGACTGGCGCGCACGGAAACAGCGGATCGATGCCGCGGCTGCGGCAATCATCCTGCAGGACTATCTCGATAGTCAGCCGAGGGACTCCGCCAGTTGAAGAAGCTCTTCATCGCGCTCTCGATCCTCCTCCTGGTGGTTGCTGCCGCTGCGGCGGCGTTCGGCTTTTACACGTGGAACCGCATGCAGCAGCCCTACAAGGGCTTTTCGGAGCCTGAGAAGTTCGTCGATATCCCTCCCGGTACCGGCACCGCCGGGATTCGCCGTCGCCTGGTGGATGCCGGCATCGTCTCCGACGAATGGGCGTTTCGAGCCGCGCTCCTGTGGACCGGACGGTCGCGGGCACTGCAAGCGGGTGAGTATCGATTCGATCGGCCGATGAGCGTGACAGAAGTGATCGACAAGATCGCCCGCGGCGACGTCTATACGCGCTCGATTACGTTCCCCGAAGGCCGCACGATCCGTGAGATGGCGGCGATTTATCAGTCGCAGGGATTTGGCAAGGCCGACGATTTCATCACAGCGGCGGGCGACGCGGCTCTCGTGAGCGATCTGGATCCGGCGGCGAAGGATCTCGAGGGTTATCTCTTTCCCGAGACCTATACGTTGCCTCGAGGCGCGGCGGCGTCGAAGCTCATTTCGCTGATGGTCGCGAGATTTCGGACCACCTACTCGGAGCTCGAACAAAAGAAGAGCGGCGACCTGGCTCTCTCGCTTCGGCAGCTCGTCACGCTGGCGTCGCTCGTCGAGAAAGAAACCGGCAAGGCAGAGGAGCGGCCGCTCGTGGCCGCCGTCTATCGCAATCGTCTCGATCGCAAGATGGCAATGCAGGCCGATCCAACGGTTGTCTACGCGCTGGTCCAGGCAGGCACCTACGACGGCAACATCCGGAAGCAGGATCTGTCGTTCGACTCGCCTTACAACACCTATAAGTACTCTGGCCTTCCGCCGGGCCCGATCGCCTCGCCTGGTCGTGCGTCACTGGAAGCCGCGCTCGCGCCAGCCGATGTCGACTATCTCTACTTCGTGAGCCGGAACGATGGGTCGCATGCGTTTGCCGAGACACTGGCTCAGCACAACGCGAACGTAAACGAATACCAGGTGCAGTATTTCCGCAAGCAACGCGTGGAAAGACAGCGCGACCAGCGGCCTCCCGCACAGTAGAACGTCGTCTGGCTCGTGTGAGCGCATGACACGCGACGCGATTTGACTTGCGCGCTCGGCCGCGCTCAAAATCGCGCCCGCGCCAGCACCGCGAAAAACAATTAGTGACAATTGTGACCGCCTCACGAGCCGCCGTCTTCGGTTTGATTCTCGCAGGCTTGACGTGTCTCCCGTGCACCAGTGTGGCGGGATCAGTGGATGGTCCGCTGGCCGACTACACTGTCACGACCTGGAACGAAAACGACGGCCTGCCTGCGGGTCGAGTTCGTGCGATCGCGCAAGATCCCGATGGGTATCTCTGGCTCGGAACCGATGCCGGGCTCGTTCGCTTCGATGGCGTTCGATTCGATGCCTGGAGTGCCCTGGGCGAAACCCGCCTTCCTGTTGGAGCGGTAACGGCGCTGCTCAGCGCTCGCGATGGGTCGTTGTGGATCGGCGTGAACGGTCGAATGCCACTGGGGCAGATCAAAGACGGCGAGTTGACTCTCTACGGGGAACGAGACGGTTTCACGGGCGGGTACACGCTTTCGCTGCTCGAGGATCGTGACGGCACGATTTGGGCCGGAACGGTTCAGGGCCTCTTTCGTCGTCTCGGCGACGGCTGGCACAGGTTCGGGCAGCAGGACGGCGTCGGTGAAGGTTCGGTGACTGCGATATACGAGGACCGTCACAGACGTGTCTGGGTGGCGACGCTGACTGGCGTGTACCGCAAGGACCCTGGACATGACCGGTTCGAGCAGGTCGACGTCATCACGGTGTCGAGCAATGTGTGGCAGGGCTTCAGCGAGGATGCCGCCGGCACGGTGTGGATCAGCGATTTCAACCAGGGATTCAGGATCCCCGGCACTGCTAACCGGGCCACAGGCAGACCACATCATGGCTGGGGAATCGAGCTCCTGCACGATCGTCACGGAAACTTCTGGGTGGGGACCCAGGGGCAGGGGCTGTGGCGCGTTCGCGATCGCGCGGGCAACGCGCGCGAGAGTCTCGACATGATCACGGTCGACGATGGAATGGCCAGTAACGCGGTGTACTCGCTTCTCGAGGACCGCGAAGGCAACGTCTGGGTCGGTACGCTCGCCGGTTTGCAGCGATTGACGCCACACCGGGTGACACCCATCAAGGATCTTCCAATCCCCCGCGTGCTCGAAGTGACGCCTGATGGCAGTGTCTGGGCTGGGACGGCAGCTGGCCTCGTGCGCTTCACCTCGACAGGACGAAAGCTGTATACGGAAGCGGACGGCTTACCAGGGTCGGTGGTGCTGGCGCTATTTGCAGACCAGCGCGGAGATCTCTGGGTATCTGCAGAGCGGGGTGTTGCGCGTTTCTCCGAGGAACGCTTTTCGCCGTTGCTCGTGGCACCGAAGACCCAGACCCAGCGCATCATCAGCATGGCTGGCGCGGCCGACACGCTGTGGCTGCGTGATTTCTCTTTGCAGCTTTTTCGATTGCGCAACGGACAGTTGTTACCCGCGGACGATATCCCCGACGTGCACCGAAGGAGCGCGTCGTCTATTCACGCGGGGAAGAGCGGAAGTCTCTATATCGGATCGTCCAACGGGATGCTGGTCGTTCGACCGCCGAGCGGGGACGTTCGCACCTACGAACCTGGCATCGGCAACATTGGCAGCGTCATCGAGGACGCGCGCGGGACCGTGTGGATCGGCGGAGACGACGGTTTGAGTCGTTTCGCAAACGGGCGGTTCACGAACGTGACGCGGCAGAACGGCTTTAGCGGCGGCATCAAATCCATCGTCGAGGATGGCGTCGGCTTCCTATGGGTCAGCAACGACAGCGGCATCGTCCGCCTGGACCCGAGCGAAGTCGACAGGGTCGCAGAGAACGCGAACCATCAGGTTCGCTTCAGGCTGTTCAATACTGCCGACGGCGTGGCCGGAGTATCGTTCGGCGAGGGAAGTCGAAGCGGACTTCGATCGCGCGACGGACGACTGTGGTTCATCACCAGCAGCGGCGTAACGATCATCGATCCCCGCACCATCGGCGAACCGCCAATCCCGCCGACCGTCCGAATCGAATCAGTTGCCGCCGACACGCGATCTTTCGACCCTGTACCACCGCTGCAGCTGCCAGCAAGGACATCGCACCTGCAGATCGGTTTCGTGGCACTGAGGCTCTCGGATCCGATGCGTGTTCGCTATCGCTATCGTCTCGCTGGCTACGACCGCGATTGGGTGGACGCCGGCAGCGCCCGTGAGGCGACCTACACGAACCTCCCGCCTCGCCAATATCAGTTTCAGGTCATCGCGAGTGGCGGCGATGGCAACTGGAGTGAGATGAGTGCGGCTCTGGCTTTCGGAATCCAGCCGATGTTCTACCAGACTGGCTGGTTCTATCTCGTGTGCGGCCTGAGCGTGTTCTCGATCGTGTACATGTCCTGGCGACTGCACGTTCGTCAGGTGCGTCGTCAGTTCGCCCTCGTGCTCGCGGAGCGGATTCGCATGAGCCGCGCGATTCACGACACGCTGCTGCAGGGATTGGCCGCCCTCGCGTTGCAAGTGGATGATCTGTCGCACAATACGGACCTGTCGTCTCCACCTGGCCGCAACCGGATCCTGCGCATACGACGACAAGTGGAGGACTACATCCGGCAGGCGCGCCGGTCGATTCTGGACTTGCGCACACCGGCGCTAGCGTCGGGGGATCTGCCGCAAGCGATTCGCGTGGCGGCAGAGCGCGTGATCGGCGGACGGCCGGTCGCACTCGACGTGACGGTCAAAGGCAATCCTCACCCGTATGCGGTGGCAACCGAAGAGCAATTGCTCCTCATCGGGCAGGAGGCTGTCAGCAACGCCGTTCTTCACGGGCAGCCCCGGCGCGTGGCGGTCGAACTCGACTACGGTGACGGCCGAGTGGCTCTTCGCGTGGCCGACGACGGGTGCGGCTTCGACCCGGAGTCGGCGCTGAAGACATCCGGGCACTACGGCCTGGTGAGTATGCGTGAGCGGGCCGAGCAGGTGCGCGGGCGCATCACAATAGCGTCGGCACCGGGTCGCGGCACCGAGATCGAAACCGTCGTCCCCGCATGATTCGCGTGCTCTGCGTCGACGATCATCGCGTCATGCTCGATGGTCTCGCCCTGCTCATTGGCCGCCAGCCGGACATGGAGGTCGTTGCGTCGGCGACCAGTGGCGAACGGGCGGTCGAGCTCTATTCCTGTCACCTGCCGGACATCACGTTGATGGACCTCCAGCTGCCGACGATGAGCGGTCTGGACGCGATCGGCGAGATCCGCAGAACCCATCCCGATGCACGGATCGTGGTCCTGACGATGTACCAAGGAGATGAGGACATCTATCGCGCGTTGGAGGCGGGTGCCGCCGCGTATCTGCTGAAGGACACCCTGGCGGAGGATCTGGTCAACGTCATCCGGCAGGTGCACACTGGCGACCGTCCCATCCCGCCCGATGTCGCGGCCGCGCTGGCCGTCCGGAAAGTGCAGCCGTCTCTCACCCCTCGAGAAATCGAGGTCGTCCACCTGATCACTCAGGGACTGCGCAACAAGGAAATCGCCGTCGCGCTTGGCATCAGCGAACAGACCGCCAAGGTTCACGTCAAGAACATTCTGGCAAAGTTGAACGTGAGCGATCGCTCTGCCGTCGTGGCCGTCGCCGTCCGCCGCGGCATCATTCATATCCGCTAGACAGCACGCTCGTACCTCTTGTTAGGTAGTGCGGTGCCCGGATCCGGTCGCTAGACTCGTGACGCTTTCACTCGAGTCACAAGAGGACCAGTGTCATGAGACGACTTTGGACCGCTATGCGGCGTCGTACGCAGATCTCCGGCTCGTTGTGCCTACCGCATAGCGTGCCCGGGCGCGCGAAGCGCGCCGAAGAGAAACTGCCAAACACCCTGGGGCTCTGCCAGGATCTCAAGAGCAGAGTCGTTGGCTGTTTGGTGGTGGGAGCTCTTGCCACGTTTGTCGGAGCGCATGACAGCTGGGCGCAGGGAATTGGCGCGGCCAGCATCGTCGGCGTCGTCCGCGACGTATCGGGGGCGGTGCTGCCCGGTGTCACCGTAGAGGCCGCCAGCCCGGTGCTGATCGAGAAAGTGCGCACCGCGGTGACCGACGGCGAAGGTCGTTACCAGATCGCGGAGCTGCGCCCTGGTACCTATTCCGTCACCTTCACCCTTCCAGGGTTCAGTACCTTCAAGCGCGACGGTCTCGAGTTGTCGTCGAATTTCGTCGCCACCGTCAACGCGGAGCTCCGCGTCGGGACGCTGGAGGAAACCGTCGTCGTCTCGGGAGAGACGCCGCTCGTCGATGTCCGAAGCGTCTCGAAGGGAACCGTGGTCAGCCAGGAAACACTCGCCGTACTGCCGACGAGCAAGAGCGTGGGTGGATTGCTAGCGCTGGTTCCAGGCGCCGTGTCACCTGCCAACGGTGTCGATACGGGAGGGACGAAAGGCGAACAGTCCGTTCGGATATCTGTTTTCGGCGCCAGACCTGGGGATATGCGCCAGATGACGAACGGAATGCTCTACAGCAACCTGAACGGTGATGGTGCCGGCCGGTTGTATTTCGTCAATCCCGTCTCTGTCCAGGAGAACGTGATCGACCTCGGTGCCGCTGGTTCGGCGCAGTATCAGCTCGCCGGCGCGGTCGTCAACACGATTCCGAGAGAAGGCGGCAACCAGTGGTCCGGCACGCTGTTCGGCGCATGGACGAATCACTCGTTGCAGTCGAGCAACCTGAGCGACGAGCTCAAGTCGCAGGGCTTGACGACGGTGAACGGCCTGCGGTCGATTGCGGATTTGAGCGGCCTGGTCGGCGGACCTGTGGTTGCCGACAAGTGGTGGTTTGTCACCTCGGGCCGGGTGAGTGGAAGCACGCTTCGAGCGGCCAGTCTCTTTCACGATGCCAATCTCGACGACTGGATCTACACACCGGACACGGCCCGTCCCGTGGATCCCGAAGAGCGAAACCACAACTATCAGTTCCGCACCACCTTTCAGCTGGGGCCCAAGGACAGGTTCGGCGCATCGACCGATATTCAGCGGCACTTCAGGGACCAGGCATTCGGGCAACTCGATCAGGGCATCGCGCGGATTGAAGCGAACGCGGCCATGTGTCACAACGACTCCCTCACGCAAGCCACGTGGAGCCGGCCGCAATCGAACGTGCTGCTCTTCGAGGGCGGCGTAACGGTCGGCTTGAACACGTTCGGCACGGCGAACTTCGGCACCGAGCTCGATGGTTCCGACTATGAGGAGTGTGGCCAGAGTCAGCCGTTTCGCGTCAACATCGCCGACGCGGCGCGCGGCGCGAACTATCACGGTGTCGGTGCGATCAGCATTGGCGTGTCCAATCAGTTCAACTCGCGGTTCGCCATGTCATTCGTGACGGGTGCGCACAACCTGAAGAGCGGTTTCACGATCATTCGCGGCAACGTCACCGGGAACACGATCAACCGCGCAGACGATGTCGGCGGCCTGCCACTCTCGTACACGTTTACCAATGGCGTACCGACGTCGATGACGCTGTTCGCGAGCCGCAACAGCGACGCGCACTTGGATCATGACCTTGCGCTCTTCGTTCAGGATCAGTGGGCGCTGCACCGCCTGACCTTGAGCCTCGGCCTGCGCTTCGACTGGATGAGTCAGTCACTCGGCGCTGTCGACAATCCAGCAAACGCGATCTTTCCGGCCTACAGCTCGCCGGCGCGCGAGGGCGTGCCGAGCTGGAAGGATCTCAGCCCGCGCCTCGGGGCAGCCTACGATCTCTTCGGCAACGGCAAGACGGCGATCAAGGGCGGCATCAACCGGTATGTGGCAGGAGGGTCGACCGGTGTCGCGACCCAGTTCGGCCCGACGGCCAATTTCAGCACGACGCGCAACTGGACGGATGCCAACAACAATTTCTATCCCGACTGCGATCTCGAGAACGCGGCATCGCAGGACTTGCGTGCGCGCGGGGGGGACCTGTGCGGCCCTTACAACAATCCGAGCGTGGCGACGTTCAGCGAGAACACCACTGTTGCGAATCCAGACTTCACGAACGGCTGGTTCAAGCGGGGATACAACTGGCGGGCGACGGCAGGCGTCGAGCAGCAGTTGCTGAATCGGCTCGCGGTGAGCGCGTCATTCGCGCGCACGATCTACGGGAACTTTTCGGTGACCGACAATCTCAATCTGACGCCGTCTGATTACGACCCTTATTGCATCACGCTGCCCGTCGATTCCCGCCTGCCGCGCAGCGGGCAGCAGCTCTGTGGGCTGTACGATCAGCGCGCCAACGTCGCCACGAGCAACCTGGTGGCGTTTGCCGATGACTACATCGACAAGTACGCAGTCGGCGGCCTCGAGCAGAGTCGCCAAACGGAGCATTTCAACGGGTTCGATTTGTCGATGGCCGCACGGCTTCCGCGAGCCGGAACGTTCAACGCGGGATGGAGCGTCGGCAACACTATTCAGAACACGGCGATCTCGGCCAACGGCGGTCTCGTGAACAACGCCAACTCGAACTGCTTCGTCGTGGACAATCCCGAGCAGCTGACAAGTGAGGTGTCGCCCTGCAACGTGAGCACACCCTACCAGCATCGGTTCCGCATGAGCGGGTCGTTCGAGCTCCCGTGGCGGGCCGTGATCGTGTCAGGCGTGTACCAGGACCTGCCTGGTCCACTGATCGTGGCGAATCGTACCTATACGAGCGCCGAGATCAATTCTCAGCCGTCGGGCGCTCTCGGGCGTCCGCTGCGTACCGCGACGCGAACGATCGACATTCTCGACCCGTTCTCGATGTTTGGCGATCGGCTGCGCCAGCTCGATCTTCGTGCGAGCAAACTGTTCCGGCTTGGCGGCCAGCGTTTTCAGCTGAACGTCGACCTGTACAACGCGCTGAACGGCAGCACGGCAACGTTCATCCGCAACACCTACACGCCGCCTGGCGCGGTGACGACGACGCCGTGGCTGCAGCCGACACAGGTGCAGGACGGGCGCTTCTGGAAATTCAGCGCGCAGTACGATTTCTAACGCACGAAGGCCACCAAGATCTGAAGCCACGAAGGCGACGAAGATCCTGAGCCACAGGTCAGCGCAGGTGAGGTTATGACACAACCGACACGCGACGCAGGCACGTGTGACATGCAGAGGCGACAGGCACTGCGGCTGCTCGGAGGTGGCGCCGCGGTTGGCGTGGCCGCGCGACTGGGTTGGCAGCCGCACGCCCCGCTGTTCGCGCAGGCCCCGTCTGGTGGTGCGAAGATCGCGGTGGCACCGGGCGGCGTGATCCGCACCGTCAGCGGCGACGTCGATCCCAACGGCTTCACCGGCGGCACCTTGATGCACGAGCATCTCGGCAACGGACGGCCTGCGCCGGCCAGGGGAGGAGGGCCGCCACCGCCAATCGACAATCCGACGCAGGATGCCGCGTGGATGGCGGAGGAGCTGACGCTGGCGCGGAAAAACGGAAACCTGGGCTGCATCGTCGCGGCCGGCCTCAACATGCCGAGCGCCGACAACCTGGCGTATCTCACGAAGCTGTCGCAGGCGAGCGGCGTGAAGATCGTCGCCGCGGCCGCGTACTACAACCCACAGTCGTATCCCAAAGGCACCGACACGCTCGGTGAAGACGAGATCGTGGAGCTGCTGGTCAAGGGTGCACGCGAGCTCCGCCTCGGCGCCTATGGCGAGCTCGGTTGCTCGAACGATGAGGCCGATCTACAGCCGATTGAGAAGAAGGTCTTTCGCGCGTTCGCCAAGGCGCAGGGGCGCACGAACCTGCCAATCTTTACGCACACGAATTACTCGACCGGTCCCAGCGTCTCGATGGATATGGCGCTGCGCCAGCTGGACGCGCTCGAGTCGGCCGGGGGAAAGCCGTCGAGCATCGCCATTGGCCACGTGTGTTGCTACGACGATCCGATGGTCGATGTCGCGAAGCGCGTCGCTCGGCGGGGTGCCTTTGTCGCCTTCGATCGCATGACGCGGCAGCAGCAATGGGTGTCCGATGCGAAACGCATCGAGATGATGAAAGCGCTCATCGACGCCGGACTCGTCGACAGACTGTTGATCTCGTCTGACTACATCGGACGCATCAATACCGCGGTGGGAGAAATCCCCGGCTATCCAGGCTCACTGCACGCGCGAGACGGCGGTCCCGGCTACGCGAGGCCCTTCATCCTCGCGATTCCTCAGATGATGAAAGCGGGAATACCGGTGGACGCGATCCGGCGGATCACGGTCGACAATCCTCGGCGCTTCCTGACTTTTGTTCCGCGAAATGCCTGAACTCCCCAAATTCCAACTCCCAACTCCCACAGCAAACGGTATGGGGAGTTGGGCGTTGGGAATCGACATGCTTTACCGTGCGCTCGACTGCTGCGCTTCCAGCTTCCTTGCCCCTGAGAGAATCCCGTATAAGCCGACATTCCCCTCGTGGCATGCGTACTCCAGCAGCGGCTCGTCGGTGCGCTTGAAATAGAGGCGCGCCGTCCACGGCTTCGTCCACGTCGTCGGATCGCTCATCGTCGCGTCGTACTGAAGCGTGTCCTTCGCGATCCGTGTGAACCGCTCGACCAGCTGCAGGCCGCTCGACGATCCCTGGAAGTTGGCCTTGGGCGAGAAGCCCTTCGTCTCCACCACCAGCGTGTCGCCTTCCCAGCGTCCCCGCGAGTTGCCCAGCCACTGCGGCATCTGGTCGGACAGATGCGGACGGCCATCGAGCGGGATCACTCGCGCGTCGTGAATCGTTTCCATGTTGAACACGACGTGCGTCGGCGATTGCACGATCTGGTAGACGCTGCTGTATGCCGCCTGGAATCGGGGCACACCAAAGGTGATGCAGCGCTCGCTCAACCCGCGGCTGTCAGGGCCGTCAGCCGGATGCAGCCGTCGTCGTTCTGCCGCGGCGGCCCGCCGCTTCGTGGCTTCCGGTGTCTCGGGTGGGATGCGCCCATTCGGCGGATCGATGATGAGCGACGTGCGTCGATCGAAGTCGCGCGCCGGGAGCCAGAAGCCGTTGTAGTTTCCCGTTTCGGTGTCGTGCGACTTCGATTCAGTTTGTCCCTGAATCGTGTCGCCGATCAGTTCGTCACCGAACAGGGCGTCGCCATCCTGCTCGAGCTGCCTCGCGGCTTTCTCGACCTGCTGGACTTCGGCGTCGGTGAGCAACTGCTTGTCCGCCCAGGCGGCGGGACGCTGCAGCGGTGTCGCGCTGTTGTTGGTCCAGACGGCTTCGAGGTCCGGCTGGCCGAACGAGTTCTTCGGGGCTCTATAGGCCGCCGGTTGTTTGTCGGCCTGCGAACCGGCGGCCGCCAGGGTGATGCATGCGACTCCGATCAACGAGCAAATATAGACGCCACGCCTTATCGTCATCGCTCCCTCCCGCAGACAAAGTTTAGCTCACGGAAGCGTCGTGCGCGTATGGATGTGAATGATCGTGTACTGCAGCGGAACTCCCGGGTCGCCATACGCGAGATGCCAGGTGTTCGGTGGAATCGATACCAAATCGCCGACCTTCACCTTGACCTTGCGTCCGCCGACGAATGGACCACCGCGTTGTTCGCCCGGGGCCACGAGGTACACATTCTGCGGAGCCACGTCAGACTCAACGACGACCGTGCCGGTCCCGGCAGTGATGAGGTAGATCTGCGTGTTGTCGGTGTGAAGCTCACCGGTCGTGGGCTCCTGGCCCGCCGCCGCCCCCGGACGCGTGGTTCCCGTCAGTCGATACTCGGGCGCCCACTCGAAATGCGTCTTCTGCGTATTCTGGAAGTCGGTCGTGTACAGCCGTGCCTTGCCAGGCTGCGCGCGTGTTTCAGGTCCCGCGGTCACCAGAAACATGTTCCTCGCCGCGCGCGGGTTGTCCGTGAATCGTCCGCCTGGGGCCTGGCCGCGGCCGGCGTTCGGGTTCGCGCCACCTTCTCGCGCCTGGCCACCCTGCGCCTGCGTGACGCTGGGCAGACTCGCGCCGGCTGCGTACCCGATTGAGAGCACTGCCAACAACATCGCCACTCGCTTCATTGAGATCCTCCGTGGGGAACGAAGCCCGTACCGTCTGCAAGGTCGGCGGCTGCCGAATTCTAGTTCTCGAAGCGGATGGTCGCACTACCCACTCTGAGGTATCGACGTCGACTCAGGCGAATCCTTGACAGCACGGCGGCGGTCGGGTTGAATGCCAGGCGACGAATGACACCGGGTGTGATTTTCTCCTCTGCGCCGAAATCACACCCGGTGTCTTTATGAGGAAGATTATGCGCCTCCTGATTGCTGCCGCCGTTCTCTGTGCCACCGCCTCACCGGCATCGGCGCAGGCGTTTGCCAACGCGAAAAGCTCGCTCGCCAACTACGCTGTCGCAGAGTCACTGCCGAAGAAGACGTGCGAGAGTCTGTCTGCCTTCAAAGGCAAGGACATCGTCGCAATCCAGGCACGGGTGGTCGACGCGACTGCGGACACACCGCAGCATTGCCGCGTTGTCGGCACCATCTCACCCGAGGTGGCGTTCGAGGTCAATCTACCGGAGCGTTGGAATCGCCGCTTCTACATGACGGGAAACGGCGGTCTTGCCGGTGACGCCCTCGACACGCCGACGAACGGCGATCGCACGTCGGCATTGACCAACGGCTTCGTCATGGCGCGAACCAATACCGGTCACGACGCGCGAAAGGAACCGAGCGGCTCGTTCATCCTGAGCAACCCGCAGAAAGCGATCGACTACGCGTACCGCGCGGTCCACGTCACCGCCGAGACCGCTAAAGCGATCGCGACCGACTACTACGCGCAACCGATCACATTCTCGTATTGGAACTCGTGCTCGAACGGCGGTCGTCAGGGATTGCTCGAAGCGCAGAGATTCCCGGACGACTTCGACGGCATCGTGGCCAATGCCCCCTGGGTCGACCAGACCGGGTTCACGCTCGGCGCGATCTGGAATCAGAAAGCACTTACCGAGGCGCCGGTGTCGTTGGAGAAGATGAAACTGGTTGCCGACAAGGCGATGGCGAAGTGCGACGAGGTGGACGGCCTCAAGGACGGACTGATCGACGATCCGCGCAAATGCAGCTTCGATCCGACGCGCGACGTGCCCGCGTGCCAGGCCGGAGCCGACACCGTCGATTGCCTTACCTCCGCGCAGGCGGCCGCCGTGAAGAAGGTCTATAGCGGTCCCGTCAGCAAAGGGAAGCCGCTCTTCCCCGGCTACATGGTCGGCAGCGAAGCGATCAACACGGGACCGAACGGTTCTGCGACGGGATGGGCGAATGCGATCGTCGCGGCGCAACCAGGCGCGAAGCCGGCGGACTACAACCTGGCGGAAGGCGTGATGCGCTACCTGA
>JBKPNV010000124.1:0-34342 GCA_046732795.1 Acidobacteriota bacterium | reverse complement strand
CGCCAGCAACCAGCCGCTTTAACCGCCCTCATCGACACGCTTCGCCTGTAACGACAGGGTCCAACACCTGGCCTCATACTGCACGGATGAGCCAGTTGGCGGAAATCGTCCCGAACACCCAACCAAACAGAATCGGCATGGCATGTCGACCCGCCCCGCGCTCGAACAGCGCGTGCGCTCGCACTTGGCGCATGCGAAGGCGTGCGGATGTCGCGAGATTCCGCGAACCATCGCCGCAGAGATCAAGCGGCGTGACAAGACTTCCACGCCGTCGTTGATCGTCGTCGGACCACGGATGACAATGCCGTGTTCGGAAGGAGTGTTGCCCGCCGCGCGCCACATGCTGCGTATCCTCTCGGGACTTTAATGTGAGGCGGCGTGAAAGAGCCTGACACCACCGCACCGTACTGGAGTCGCAGCGTTGGCGACCTCAGCACCTCTCTGGGGTCGGGTTCGAACGGGCTCACGACGGCGCGCGCCGCCGAACGACTCGCGATTGTCGGCCCAAACACCGTCGAGGACGCACAGCGTCTCGGCCCGCTGCGCCTGCTCTGGAGGCAGGTTGAGAGCCCTCTCGTCCTTATTCTGATCTTCGCCGCCGCGGTCTCGCTCGGACTCTCCCAGTGGGTCGACGCCGCGATCATCCTCGCGATCGTGATTGGCTCCACGCTGCTCGGCTTCTACCAGGAATACCGGGCTTCCGCCGCGGTCGAGGAGCTGAAGAAACGCCTCGCCCTTGCCTGCCGCGTGGTGCGCGACGGCGCCGAAGGAACCGTGCGCGCCGACGTGCTCGTGCCCGGTGACGTCCTCGTGCTCTCGGCGGGTAACCTGATTCCCGCAGACGGCCGAATCCTCGAGGCGAGAGACTTCCTCGTCAGCGAGGCGAGCATGACCGGCGAGTCATTCCCCGTGGAGAAGCAGCCCGGCGTCGTACCCGCTGACACGCCACTCGCCCAGCGGACGAATGTCGTCTTCCTCGGGGCGTCCGTGCGCAGTGGCGCGGCGAGGGTCCTCGTCGTTGACACGGGGCGGCGCACGGCGTTCGGCGCTATCGCCGCCCGGCTCCGCGTGCGCGAGCCCGAAACCAATTTCGCCCGCGGCCTCCGGCAGTTCGGCTACCTATTAATCCGCTCAATGGTCGTCATCGTCCTCTCTGTTCTGACGGTGAATCTCCTGCTCCACCGTCCCCTCGTGGAGTCGCTGCTCTTCTCCGTTGCCCTCGCCGTCGGCCTCTCGCCCGAACTGCTTCCCGCGATCGTGAGCGTCACGCTTGCGGCCGGCGCGCGGGCCATGAGCAAGGAGGGCGTCATCGTCCGCCGCCTGGACGCGATCGAGAACCTGGGGAGCATGACCGTGCTCTGTACGGACAAGACCGGGACGCTGACCGAAGGGACGATTGTTCTCGCCGATGCCACTGATCCGACGGGACGCCCGTCAGCCGCCGTCCGGCAACTCGCGTTTCTCAACGCTGCCTTTGAGACCGGCATCGACAACCCGATCGACGCGGCGATCGTGTCTGCAGGGGAGCGGGCGGGGCTGTCGACCGCCGGCCACGGGAAGATTGACGAAATCCCCTACGACTTCCTCAGGAAGTGCTTGACTATCGTGATCGCCGAAGGAGCCGACGCCGAGCGGCACCTCGTCGTCACGAAGGGCGCGTTCTCGAACGTGCTCTCGTGTTGCACGCAGGTGGAGCACGACGGCGCGGTGCTCGCGCTGACGGACTCTGTGACCGCCGAACTTGCTTCGTATTACGAGTCGAAAGGGAAAGCGGGCTTCCGCGTGCTGGCACTCGCGACGCGCGCCGTCGTGGCGAAGGGCACCTATCAGCGCGACGACGAGACGGAGATGGTCTTCGCGGGCTTCCTGCTCTTCCTCGACCCGCCTAAGGCCGACGCCGCGCGCGTGCTGGACGACCTCGCAAAGTTGCATGTCGAAGTAAAGGTCATCACGGGCGACAACAGGTTTGTGACGGGCCATCTCGCCGAGACCGTCGGGCTCGACCCGACGTCGATGCTCACCGGTGAGGCGCTGGCAAAGCTCGACAATGAAGCGCTCTGGCATGCGGCGCCCAAGACCTCACTCTTTGCCGAAATCGATCCGCAGCAAAAGGAGCGCATCGTACGTGCGCTCCAGCGCACCGGTCACTCGGTCGGCTACCTCGGCGACGGGATCAACGACGCGCCCGCGTTGCACGCGGCCGACGTCGGCATCTCGGTCGATCAGGCCGTGGACGTCGCCCGCGAGAGCGCCGACATCATCCTGTTGAAGCGCGACCTCGATGTCCTGCGCACCGGCGTGGAGGACGGGCGCCGCACGTTTGCGAACACGCTCAAGTACATCTCGATTACGACGAGCGCGAACTTCGGCAACATGGTGAGCATGGCGATCGCGGCGCCGCTCTTACCGTTCCTGCCGCTGGTCGCGAAGCAGATCCTGCTCAACAACTTCCTCTCAGACGTCCCGTCGATGGCGATCTCGACCGACCGCGTTGACCCCGAGCGCGTCACGCACCCGCAGCGCTGGGATATCACGCAGGTGCGGCGCTATATGATCGTGTTCGGGCTCGTCAGCTCCGTCTTCGACCTTCTGACCTTCGCCGCGCTGCTCCTGCTGTTCCGAGCAGGTGAGGCCACATTCCAGACGACGTGGTTCGTGGTGTCGCTGCTCACGGAGCTCGGCGTCGTGCTCATTCTGCGTACGCGTGGGCCCGCGTGGCGCAGCCGGCCCAGTGCGCTGCTACTGTGGACAACGGTCGCGGCCACGGTGTTCACCCTCGCCGTGCCGTTCTTCGGGTCTTGGTCACGGCTGTTCGGCTTTGTGCCGCTTTCGATGGTCGAGATGGGCACCGTCATCGGGATCGTGACGGCCTACCTGGGGGCTACCGAGGCGACGAAGCGTTGGTTCTTCCGGCTCAGAGGCCCAACACCTGCCTGACGATTCGGGAAGGATTCGTCAGTTTTACCAGTCGGCATGGGATTGAGTGTCATGCACCGCTGGTGCTCCGGAGATCCGTGACGAGGCTGGACAGCTTGATGTGTTCTTCCAGCAGCGAATCCAGTCGGTTTGCAGCTGAACGCGGTTGCACGTGATCTGATACCGGTCGCGCACGACGACACCAACGCCTTAGAAGATGCAGTTGCCCTCAGCGGCAATCGCTTCTCGCCGTCCGGCGATCGCATCGCCTTGCCGACGATCCGTTGTACGCGGACGATGCCGGAGCGGTCGCGGTCGTCGATAGAGATGGTCCTCGCACGGCGTTGTCGGACGGCTGGATTTCCATTCACGGGATTGCGTGGACGAAAGACAGATCGGAAATCTGGTTTGGTGGTCCGACGATGGTCGCTGGGCTGTTGCAGTACCGATCGAGGGTGGTGCAATGAAGCGCGGACGGTCGCGGCCTCCTCGTGGCGCATCATGACGGACTGCCGTCGGTCGTGGAGCGGCTAGACCTCGCGAGCGGTCAGCGGTCCGCTCCGGCTGTTTCTCGGAGCATGAGCAGGAGCATTCGCGCAGGCTCTGGAGCGCGAACGGCATGCGGGACGCTGGAAGGCATCCGGACGATCGTCCCGGGGGTGGCGGTGACCTCCTTCCCATCGATCGTCAGCGCCAGCGAGCCTTCGAGCACGATGACCAAGGCGTCAAAGGGAGATGTGTGCTCGGTGAGTTCCTGGCCCGCATCGAAGGCGAACAGCGTCAGATTGCCTCCGGCCGTGCGGGCGAGCACGCGGCTCGCGATCCCCTGCTCGGTCTGCGTCACGAGCGTGTGCAGGACAAGCGCCTCGCCCGCCGTAATCGTTTGAGGTTTCGTTGTCATTGCGGTTCATTCCTCTCGCGGACTGGACGATCGAGGTGCGGTGTGATCGTCCACAGATGCGGCCGACATGATCCAACGTATAGAACGCATCGTCCTCACCATCGACCTCGGAGGTGAGTGCGCCTTGGCAGCGCCGCCGTCATCGGACGCCCCAGTGTTATGCGGCGGGACGTTGACTGACGCGAGTCTCGCTCGTGTTCGCCGCGCGCAGTGCTTCCGCTCGTTGTTTGAGACCGAGCAGCATGCGTCGCGTCATGAGAAATCCCGCAGGCTCGATCGCATGCGTGAGCACCCGGGCCCACCCCGCCTGTGCACGGACGCGGCTGCGCGATACGAGTCGTGTGCGCGTCTCGTCAACTGGGTACAGGCCAAACTGCCACACCCAATCGAGGCCGTTCAAATTCCGCATATCCAACACGAGCGCGCGATTGGGTTCGAGGACGGCCACCGGCCAGCTCGGGCCTCGTCCGAGCGGAATGTGTTCACCAACCACGAGGTGCTGAAACTCGGGGAGAATGCGCGTGGCGCTCGGCCGATCGAGGTAGCCGAAAAGGCGATCGAGCCAGTCGTAGCTGTAGAGCCCGCCACGCTGATATCCGATCTGCACTAACCATGGCCAGATGTCCTCCGGCCGCGCGTTCACGATAACGGCCGTCGTGCCGGAATACGTGTGATCGGCCAGGAGGTTGTCGCCTGCCATCATGCGCGCGACGTCAGATGACGTGGCGCCCCAACGGTTCATCCACCGTCGAATCGGAAACCAATACACGATCGAGAACGTGAGAACGACGAAGAGTGCGGGAATCATGAGATCCTCCTGTGATCTGCGTTCAACAGGCCACCCGCTCCGCGCGATCCCGCGTCTCGGCAAAGAAGGCAGCGAGTTCGTCGCCGTTCTTCTTCTGTTGACCGAGCATGAGGTGCCCTCCCGATTCGAGGCTGACAAATCGAGCACCGGGAATACGCTCAGCGGCGCGCTGACTCGCCCCGTGAGAGGCAAGCTGGTCATCTTGGGTATGGGCGATCAGGGTGGGCACGCTGACGGCCTCGAGGTTGTAGCGGGTGACGTCGGCATTGGATACGAAAAGGTCGAAGTTGAACCCTTCGGGGCTCATGGGGAACAGACTGTCGATGAACTCGTTGACGAACCGGGTGTCATCACCGGACATAGCGAACCCTTTCGGAACCGCCGCGATTAGACGGGCCGTCGTTGAGGGGGCGAACGTCCTTAGTGCCCACATGACAAATTGCCTGTTGACTCGCTTTGTCCAGGAGGGTTGAACGACCGCGGTGGGACTTCCCGGCAGGTTCCCAACCAGCACGGCGAGATGCTTCACCTTTTCAGGATGGCGCAGGGCCAGTTGCAGCGCCGAGGTGGCACCAGCTGAGAGGCCAACGACGTCGAGCTGGCGAATGTCGAGCGCGTCGAGCAGTGCCGCGAAGGCGTCCGCCTGGGCGGCTGGCGTCGCGTTCGGCGGCATGCTCGAGCCGAGGTAGCCGAATCGCGACGGAGCAATGACTCGACGGCCAGTAAAGAGCTCGCGGACGGAAAGAAGTCCCCCGAAGCAGCTGTGGAAGATCCCGTGCACGACCAGCACTGGAGCGCCGGAGCCGCGCTCCGCGTACTCGACGGCACCCCATGGCGTCGAGATGACATGGCGGTCCACAGCGACCAGGCGCGCGCGAGCGGCGCTCATATCGCGTCGGTAACGGCGGTAGACACCGTATGCCGGGATCGCCACTGCGGCAGCAAGGCCTGCCAAGAGTGATGGTTTCATGACGCACCCCCTATCGGAGAGGTACCTCGCGTCGCCCCTCGAGAATCTTCAACGGCGATTGGCGAGCCTTCTCGGGTCTCCTTGCGGGTTCCGGTCCGCCACAGCACGGCCGCCAGCATGACGATCCACAGCAGGAACACGCTGATGTTGATGCGCTCAAATAGCCCTATCCACGGAGTCGGTAGATTGGCCTGCAGGCGCGGAGCCTCGATGAACGTCAACACGCCGAACGTGAGGAGCACCACGACGGTCCCGATTGAGTAGAGGCGAAACCGCTTCCCGAATGCCGCGGCCCCCACCCCGATCGCGAGAAACATCAGGAGGACGGTCACGCCGCCGAGCGCGACATGCATGGTGTCGCTGAACGTTCCTCCGCCAACAGCGAGCACCTCGCGTTGGTGCATCGCGGCAAACGGCCAGAGCAGCCCCAGAGATGCGTAGACCAGAATGAGGCCGCCCACTATTCGCACCGCCCGATGTCGCGCGCCAAATTTCCAGAGGCCGAATCCGAAGGCGGTCGCCAGCCCCGTGTAGATCCAGCCGAGTTGCGCCCACAGCGTTCGCGTCGGAGCGCCAATCGCGGTCAGCTCGCTCGGGACTTGCGAGAGAGGGTTGTAGCCCTCGTATCGAATCGCCCAGATCATCACCGCGTACAGCACCGACGAGGCGATCCCGCACATCAGCAAGGCCTTGCGCCATGACTCATGGCGCACGTCGTGTGCTGCGGCCGCGACAGATTGACGCTGGATGCCGCGTAGATGCCGTGCCTCCATGACGCGGTGGCCCAATGTAGCGAAGGCGATGAGCAGCGGCCGCGGAAGGATCCCCAGCATCGCGTATGCCCGCTCGATGAAGATGCGGCGCCTCCCGGCCTGTGACTTCGCACGAGCGAGATCCAGCCAGTGGGAGGAAGCGCGTCCTCGCACAATCAGCCGCGTTCGGCCACCTGGGAGCGGATCAAGAACATGTTCCCAGGCGACGGCGTTGCCGCCCCGCCCATCGGGGACGGTGAGTACCAGATCCCTGGGTGGATCGGAGGCGGCGACGACGAACGCGTCGTTGGCGCCGGGAATCGCCGGCATCACGTCCCCGCTCACCAGGGTCTGAAACGCCGGCAGGATGCTCGTCGCACTCGGCGTACCGCCGTTGTCGATCACGTCCCAGCTGTACCAACCCGCTCGACCAGCCCCCATTTGTGCGATCCACGGCCACACGCGTTCCGGCGGTGCCTCAATCGTGATCGCGTGCGTCGAGGCGAAGAGTGGCGCGGGAACGAGCGCGTCGCCGGGAAGCGGACGACGCTTTTCGGCAGCGGTCGCAATGCAGGTCGCGCTCAGCATAACCCTCTTGAAAGGAGCATTTGCTGTACCGACGTCCGGGGCCGGAGATCGCGCGAAATCGCAGGAAGCCGCTGGCGATCCGGCATTCCGCGCCGATCCGATGCCGAAAATTTCTCGCCTACTGAGGATTCTTCACCGCTCGGCGACGCGATTTCTTCAACTGTCGCCGAATGGGCTCTGCCCGGCACTGGCATACGGCCTGCTCTCTTTGCGGTGGACGTGAAGTCCGACTGCCATGCAGCTGCCTTTCACAAGAGAGCAGTTCTTGGATCTGTTCGTCGCGTATAACGAAGCTGTGGGCGGGCTCCCGTCGCGCTGTGGATTGCCTCAGCAGTAATCGTTGTTCTGCGACTCTCAGCGCGCCGCCCGCACGATTGGTCGATCAGTGCTCTCCTGGTCGCGTACTGGGCATGGTCCGCGCTGGCCTATCACGTGGGGTTCTTCACGCGTATCAACCCGGCCGCGTTGCTCTTCGCGGTTCTCTTCTTCGGCCAGGCCGTTCTCTTCTTGCGCGTGGGCGTCGTGCAGCGGCGGTTGTCCTTCGCCCCGTGGGGTAACGCGTGGGCGCCACTGGCGTGGGGCCTGATCGTGTATTCGCTGGCCTCTCCCGCCATCAACGCGCTCGACGATCGCAGCCTTCTGCGAATTCCGACATTCGGCCTTCCGTGCCCGACGATCTTTACGGCTGGTGTGTTGATGCTGGCGACGCCCCGGTCGTGGAGGCTCTCGATTCTTCCAGTGATCTGGTCGCCGATAGGCGGGTCCGCGGCATTCCTATTGGGCGTCCACGCTGACGTGGCCTTACCCATCGCAGGCATCGCGCTGGCGATCTTCTCGGTGCGGATAACGATGCCCGAGCAGCTGGCACTCGACACTCGCGATCCTGCGCTGCGCGCGTGCTGATCTGGGTCCAGGAGAAGGACGAACCTGAGATTCGGAATGCCTTCGATCAAACGCTCGCGGTTCACGAGTTGAGTCCTCAGGCGAGAGAGTCGGGTTCTCGACCGTTAGGTCGCGTTCCGTTGTCAGAAGAGATGGCAGTCTGTGAGTTGAACACTTGGCGCTTGAACGAATGGACAACGTAGGAATCGTGTCGATGACCTTGCGGCCACGATTGATTTCTTTAGGGAGCTCGGCCTCGAGCTCGAAGCGCGGGGCACGATCGAAAGAGAATGGGCTGGACGTGTCACTGGACTCGGCGATCAGCGCGTCGAGATCGCCATGATGCGCACGCCCGACGGCCACAGCCGGCTCGAGCCTCTCGCGCTTTGTCAGGCCGCCTCCCGTCGCGGATCACCGAACGCACCGGTGAACGCTCTGGGCTACCGGCGCGTCATGTTCACCGTTGACGACATTGACGAGACGCGCGAGAGGCTCCGCCAACGCGGAGGGCAGCTCGTAGGCGAGGTAGTGCCGGTATAAAGACGCGTATCGGCTCTGCTATATGCGCGGGCCTGAAGGGCTTCTGATCGGACTCGCCAAGAACTCAGGTGAACGCCGGCCCCGCAGCCCGATGGGCAGTCATGCTGACCGCAACCGCAAGCCCGTATGCGCGTCAACGATCAGCGGCTACTCGACGCGGGCGTCGGGCGCGGCCTCCGCTCATCGGCGCCGGTATCCCGGAGATCGAAGCGACGCGTTGGGACGCGCAGATCTGGCTGAAGCTGCAGGCAAGTGGGACCTCTGGCACGCGTGAAGGCCCGCGGTGGCAGACCAAGGGCCGCGCGCTGCGGAAGACTGCGTGGTGGCCGCTGCAGCTCACGCTGCACGGATCAGCCCGTTGCGGAAATCGCCGCGAACTCCCAGCCAACTCATCTATACTCCTCGCGCATGCCCACGCCATGTGCGAATGAAGCGGCTCGTCTTGGACCGCGTGAGCACCGGGATCATTCTCCAGTGAGCACAAGAGGAATCAATTGACCATGAGCACTGCAACGCCTCAAGACCAGATTCTCGCGATCGTCAACAACCATTGGCAAAGTAGCTGCGTGGGTGCCGCCGCGCAACTCGAACTTGCCGATTTGCTGGCGGATGGCCCACTGCACGTCGACGCTCTTGCCGAGCGTACGAAGACGCACGCGCCAAGCCTGTATCGGATGCTGCGGGCGTTGGAGAGCACCGGAATCTTCTCGCAAACTTCGCCACACGTATTCGTCAATACGCCCGCGAGCGAGTGTCTCCGCCGCAACGTCGCAGGGTCACACTGGGCGTGGATTCGATTCACGCTCTGTGCGGGCGCGCCGGTGTTCGAAGGATGGCGAGGGTTGATGCTGTCCTTGCAGAACGGGCGTCCGGGGTTCGATCAAGTGACTGGCCAGAACGCCTGGGAACACATGCAGTCGAACCCACAAACGCAGACGATCTTCAATCAGGCGATGCGGGACCTGAGCGCCTCGATCAGTCCAGCCGTCGCCGCGTCGTTCAATTGGAGTCGTTTCCCGGTCGTTGCCGACATCGGCGGTGGCATCGGCTCACAGTTGTCCAGCATCCTCGACGCTCATCCGTCCTGCCGGGGCATTCTTTTCGACCAACCGGCAGTCGTCGCCGAGGCTCGAGACGGACGGCTAGAGTGTGTCGGCGGTGACTTCTTCAAAGCCGTCCCGATTCAGGCCGAGGCGTACATGATGCGGTGGGTGCTCCACGATTGGTCAGATCAGGAGTCCGTTGATCTTCTTATGAACGTCAGGAAGGTCGCGACGCCAAACGCCCGCCTGATGGTGGTGGAGTCGGTGATCCCGGAATCGCCCGAGTTCGATATGGGCAAGTGGATGGACCTGAACATGATGGTGATGGCCACGGGGCGGGAGCGTACTGCCGCCGAATTCCGCGGCCTGTTTGAGCGCGCCGGGTTCGCGCTCGAGCAGATCGTCCCCACGCCTTCTCCGCTGAGCATCGTTGTGGGAAAACCAATCATGTGATGGCGCTGGCCATCTGACGCCAACGCCCACCTGCCGCCCGACGCCTTCCCCGAACAACCAGATGAGACTCAGGACGTCCGGCACTGGTTCGCGGCTGCGTGCCGGGCTTGAGGCCAGAAAAGGAGTCGTTATGCCATACGTTATTGGAATCGTGCTTTCGGTGGGTGTCGCGTTGTTTGCGAAGTATGTGGGGTTCGATCGTGATCGCGCCTTCTATCCGACTGTCATGATTGTGATCGCGTCGTACTACGTACTGTTCGCGGCGATGAGCGGCTCTGTTCAGACGGTGGTCATCGAGTCGGTGGTGATGACGCTGTTCGCGGCTGCGGCTGTTGCCGGGTTCAAGTCGAGCGCGTGGATCGTCGTTGTGGCGCTGGCCGGCCATGGCGTGTTCGATGCCGTTCATGGCCGCGTTATCGAGAACGCCGGGGTGCCGGCCTGGTGGCCGGCCTGGTGTTTCGCGTACGACGTCGGCGCCTCGGGAGGCCTCGCCTGGCTCCTACGACACGGGCTCGTAGCGAATGACGTCAGGGCGTGATCATGTGGAATCGACTGCGGTACACGATTTCGGCGCCGGCGTACGACGCCATCGCGAAGATGGTGCATCCGCGCCGTCTGACAGCTTCGCATGGTTGACTGAGAGGTCTTTTGTGATGGTGGGCACAACGCTCTACAGGTCGCCCAAACAGATCTCGGCGCGTCGTCGTCGCGGGTTCGATTGATGAGAAAGGGAACCTGCGCGCATTGTCTTCTCCGTCAGGAAATGGCACCAGAGCTCGCGCACTTCTGCTCCGGCTCGCTGTCGCACCACAGCTCGAATGTATTCACGCCAGCGGAGATGAACCAATGGTCGGCAATAGGCACCCCCGCTGCGTCTGCGTGTCGGCAGAATACAGGTCAACCTAGCTTCGTGGCGCTCACGACCTGCCCCGGCAGCACCTCGTGCGAGCAGCCAAGTTCCCGCAAGAGGACGTTTGCGGTCATTGTGTCGGTCCTGGTGTCAAGCCGCGCCGTACCCTGGATGCGGAGGTCGCATCCTGTTTCCTCTACGTCGCCTGTGACGAGCAGGCGATACGTGATGATCACGCCTGTTCCAAGGCGCTCTAACGTAATCAGGTTGCCATCCGAGTCTCGGAACGAAAGGTTGCCATTACCGTCCTGGCTCACGTTCGCGTCGAAGGTTTCGTCCACGTCACCGTGAACGTCGGCCACAACAAAGCGCCACATTCCGCTGGCGTTGTAGGAGGCGCCGGGTCCCGATGCGGCGGTTGACGAACCAACTGACAGCGTGCTCGGCGACGTCGGTGCCTCAGATTGGGCACAGCTCACGGCGAAGCCGGTGATCAGAAGAAGGCCGAACAGATTCACGAAACGAGTCGACAGGTTCATCCTAACCGCCCTTCTGAAGGGAAGCGCGCGCCAGAGCGCGTCCGATTGGTTTGTGGGATGTTCGGGTTGCGGCAATGTGCGCGCCACCTCAGCAATATGCACGCCACTTCGTTCGGCTTTGAAAGCGTCGGCACAGAGAGTGGCGCTGCGGCGAAGTTCCGCCACAAGCAATCTTTTGTCGGCGAAGACGATGACGCGCTACCGCCGAAACGGGCCGGCGGGATGATGCTGCGCTACTGGCAAAAGGCCTTAGTGGGCTCGACGAGCAACTCGCGTGGATCGGGAGTGAGCGCGCGCTCGTTACTCCGGCCGGTTCAATCCTCGCAACTCATCGATCAGGATGCGCAGGAGGGCACTAGTCGTTCGCTCGATCAGTTCCTGCCGTCGCCGCGCCAATGACTTCATTGAATGGTCTTCAGTCAGTTCGTCCAGCAGATTGTCGACACATGTTTCCGCGCACGACCGAACAGTTTGGACGACGCCGATGTCGATCCACCACCGTCCATACCGTCCGTTCATAGCGCTTCACCTCGCGAGCCATTCGAATGGCCGCCCTTTCTCAATGGGGGGTGGCGTTCGAGGATGCGACTTCCTTCCGTCGTGTCATTCAGCAAGATTTGGGCACCGACGGGCGACACGCTATTTCCCATCGCTGCCGTTCGGTATCTGCTGCGACACAGACGCTTGTCTGGGGGCATCGCGAGATCGTGAACGGCTTGGCCGCGTCTTGACGAACGCTGCCGATGAACATTGCGGCGAACGGTATCGCGCTGCGTCAGGAAATAAATGATCCAGGAGTCGTTACCGGTGGGAGAGCGCCGCTGGAACGTTGATCGACAACTACGGCACCGGAGGGTGGGCGCAGATCACGGGGAGCCAATCCGGCGGGTGTTCGGCCCTCCGGATCAAGGCTCCTGTGGTGGCGCGCTGGCCCGCCGCTAGAAACGATACCCAAGCTTGACGAAGAACTCGTCCGTCCTGTTCAACGGCTCATACGCCCCGAGCCGCTGCCGGGCGGTGATGCTGTGGACGGTAAACGTCGCCGTCTCGTAGTTCACCGGCGAGTCGCTGACGTTCCAGTGGATATATTCAGGCTCCACCGACCACCGCCTCGTCATCTGGTATTTCGCACGTGCGCGCAGCGCCCATCCTGATTGCTGATCAAACGAAATGTCGGAGAACCCTTGGATCGTGAAGGCAGGGGCAGTCGCTGTCGCGGGTACATCCCCGCCGCCCAATTGCGAGTCGCGCGTCGTTTGCCAGCCATGCAGCAGGTGGTCGTATTCGAGGTTGAAGCTCAGCGCGTTGTGCGAAGCCACGATAGTGCGTCCCGTGATGCCGATCGGCAAGTAGAGATAGTCGTCGGTGCGGTATCCAGCGACGCCGGCGATGCCATTCGACAAATGACGGATCCCCACGCCGATATCGGGTGACCATCCCCATGTGCGGCCGATCAAATCCTTGCCGACCAGAGCACGGCCTTCCATGTACCAGTCCTTGTCGCCGCCCTCGCTGCACGCCGACGGATCGCCAACATCCAGCGCGTAGCCATTGGGCGACGTGCTTTCGGGCGTGATCAGAAAAGGCGAACACCAGCCATCGTACGTCGTGTTGCCAAAGCGACCCTGCGCATCGGCCTGGAGAAACCAGTGCTGGCGCGGATTGAGTGACACCGTGCCCGTGTATCCGCCTCCGAACTTGGGCCCGTGGATCGAAATGCTCGTATCGCCGGGCTCGACATACGTGTAGCCGCCCAGACCGAAATTCACTTCATGCCCCGCCGGCGTGGCCAGGTTGCTACCAACGTCGGCGGCGGGAGCCGATTGAGTGGATTGGGTAGATGTAGAACCGGACGTTTGCGCGAACGCCTTCGATGGAATGAATGCGATTGAGCCAACTATCAGAAGTTTCTTCAGACAATGGGGCACGAAACACCGCCTCGGTGTGGCAGTCGTGCTGGCACTTTCGATCCTGACACACCTTGGGGCCAGTCGCATACTGCGACGCTCAACGGCGGGTTACGGCACGTTCATTGACCATTGCAACGTGGTAGCGTCGCGTCATGTTGACGGAGCGCCAGAAGATGCTCGCCGGAGAGATGTACGACCCGCTCGATCCTGAGCTCGTTGCTGCAAGGGCGCGTGCACGTGGTCTGTGCCAGGACCTGAATGCGACGCGCGAGTCGGACGAAACAGAACGGCGTCGCATGGTGCGCGAGCTGTTCGGCAAGGGCGGCGACACAGTCTGGATGCAACCACCGTTTTACTGTGACTACGGGACCAACATCGAACTCGGCGAACGAGTGTTCTTCAATTTCAACTGCATCGTGCTCGACGTCTGCCGCGTCCGGATCGGGGACTTTACCCTCTTCGGACCCGCAGTCCAGATCTACACGCCGCTGCATCCAGTCAACGCGGAGCAGCGCCGGAGGGAAGAGTATGGCAAACCGATCGACATCGGGTCTGATGTGTGGGTGGGCGGCGGCGCGATGATTCTCGCTGGCGTCAGCATCGGTTCGCGGGCCGTGATTGGAGCCGGCAGCGTTGTGACGCGAGACGTGCCCGAAGCCGTGTTCGCCGCGGGCAATCCGTGCCGCGTGATCCGGGCGATTGGCGAGTGACCAGTTAGAATCCCACGGGTGAGTCTCACGCTGGGATCGCGAGGGTGATCCGATGCGCACGATCGTAATCGCGCTCGGCGCGACGGTCTGTATCTGCGGTCTGCAGGCCACGAGCCCCACGCCTGAAACCGCCCGCTGGTGGAGTCATGTCCGCGCGCTCGCCGACGACGCGATGGAGGGACGGGACACCGGGAGCCGCGGCTACGAGCGCGCCGTGCGCTATGTGGTGAACGCGCTCAAGCGGGCGGGCCTCAAACCGGGAAACGCCGGCAGCTACTACCAGAACGTCCCGCTGCACGTCGTACGTTTCCGTGCCGACGCCTCGAGTGCGCAGCTCATTCGAGGCGCTGCGACACGCACTCTCGCCTGGCATCGCCACATCCGCGTCGCTGCGAGCCCGTCATTGCCAGCGACGGTGAATGCGCCGATGGTGTTCGTCGGCTCGGCAGGCTGGGAGCGCGACGTGGACGTGACCGGGAAGATCGTCGTGCAGCTCACGCCGCCGCCAAACGCGCCGCGTACCCGCGATGCGATGTTCGCGCGCCCACCGCCGGGCGCAATCGGGCTGCTCGCCATCGACAACGTCGACACGCTCGAGCCACGTCGCTGGCCGGTTCAGTACTCCGTCACGATGACGATTCGCGGGCAGGCACCGGCTGCGTACAACGGGCTCGTGATCGCGTGGAATCCTGAGTCGGCCGAGTGGCTCTTCGAAGGATCGGACCACAGCTACCGGGAGCTGAAAGCGCTGTGGGACGAAGGCAAGCCGCTACCCAATTACCTGCTACCTTCCTCGTTTCGCGCCACGATGCGCGTCGAGGAATCCGATCTCGAATCGCCGAACATCGTCGCGACGATTCCCGGCTCGGATCCGGTTGTCGCGCAGGAACATCTCGTGCTGTCCGCGCATCTCGACGGCTATGGCTTCGGCGAGCCGTGGCAGGCATCGCCGGAGGCGAAACGCGATCGCATCTACAACGGCGCGTTCGACGATGCGGCGTACGTGGCGCTGCTGATCGACTTTGCGCAGCGAGTGCAGGAAGCACGAACGGCCTTCCGCCGATCGATCTCGCTCGCTATCTTCACAGGTGAAGAGAAGGGGCTGCTCGGGTCGCGGTATTTCACCGACCACCTGCCGATCGTACGCGACCGCGTGATCGCGAACGTCAATCTGGATCAGGTGCGGCCGCTGTTTCCGCTGAAACAGCTGACAGCGATCGCCGTGGACGAATCGACGCTTGGCGACACCATTCGCGCCGTCGCCAGTGGGATGGGACTCCGCATCCAGGCCGATCCGGAGCCATGGCGAAATCTCATGCGGCGCGCCGACAATTGGAACTTCATGCAGATCGGCGTGCCGGCGACCGGGTTTGTGCTCGCTCCTGAAAAGGGAACGGCCGACGAAGCCGTCTACAGAGAGTGGTACGCGCGACGGTACCATACGCCTCTCGACGATCTCGACCAACCCTGGGATCCGTCCGCTGCGGCGACGTTCAACGACTTCTTCGGCAGGCTCGTGACCGCCCTGGCAAACGACGTTCAGCGGCCGGCGTGGAAGGCGGGTAGCGCTTACGCGACACCGTCACGCTGACCTCGACGCTCCGCAATGGCCTGCCGTGGGATCCAGCGGTTGCTGACACGCCGATCCTCAGACCAGTTGACTGCCAACAGCTGCGAGATGTAGGCTGGCAACATATGACGCCAGACCGTAGCGACGTGTTGTACGGCACCCTCGGCTTGATGATCATCAAGACGTTGGAGGCCATGGGACCGCTGCACGGGTATCTGATCGCCCGCCGCATCGAGCAGATCAGCGGGGACCAGCTCGCGCTGAACCAGGGCACCCTGTACCCGGCACTGCTCAAGCTGGAGCAGATGGGGTGGATTTCGTCCAGGTGGGGCACATCCGAGAGTGGCCGCCGCGTCAGGATCTATGCGCTGACACGCGCCGGGCGCAAGCAGCTCCACAAAGAGGAAGCGCAGTGGCAGCGCGCGGCGAGCATCGTTGAACGCTTCCTGAAGATTTCGGAGAACCCCTCATGACACGCCTCCGGATCTTTCTGAGTCGGCTATGGGCGGTCGGTCGTGCCCGGCAGAACGATCGCGACATCGACGACGAGATCAGCAGCCATCTGGCGGAGGCGACGGAGGAGTACGTCCGGCAGGGCCTTTCGCTGGAGGAGGCGCGCCAGGCGGCCAGGCGTAGCTTCGGTGGTGTGACGCAGGCCAAGGAGGTCTATCGGCAGGAACGGTCATTCATGTGGCTGGAGGATCTGTGGCGTGACTTGCGCCAGGGGCTTCGCACACTGCGCAAGAGTCCGGGGTTTACCGTGGCGGCGGCAGCCACACTGGCGCTGGCGATTGGCGCCAACACCGCGATGTTCAGCGTGCTGAACGCCGTTCTGCTGCGCCCCCTCCCGTATCGCGCTCCCGAGCAGTTGGCCATGTTGTGGACGGAAGATCCCACGCAGAATCTTCGCGAGGGCAGATCAACGCTCCGGAGTGTCGAGCAGTGGCGGAGTCAAAGTCAGAGCTTCGCGGACATGGCCACGTTCGACTCTGTGTCCATGACGCTCACCGGAGCTGACGGGGCCGAACAGATCGTCGGCGCGAGCGTCTCCCCCACCCTGCTTCCACTCCTCGGTATCCAGCCGGCGCTGGGGCGCAGCTTTTCGACCGCAGAAGCGGAGCAGCAGCAACGGGTGGTTTTGATCAGCCACCGCTTCTGGCAGGCTCGGTTCGGAGGCTTGCACGATGCGCTTGGCGCGACGCTGGTGCTCAATGGCGTTTCTCGCCAGATCATCGGGATCCTCCCTGCTGATTTCGCAATCGCGCGGCTCGATGCAGACGTGTGGGTGCCGCACGCGAGCCGCCAGGACGTGCGCGATCTGGACACATGGTTCGTCGTTGGACGACTTCGACCAGCCACAACCTTCGACCAGGCGCAGGCGGAAATGAGCACAGTCGCCCGCCGCCTCAACGATCAGTTGCCGGCAACCGAGAGGAACCGCGGCATCAGCGTCGTCCCATTCACGCTTTACATGATAGGACCGCAATCACGATTGGCACTTTGGATCCTCGGCGGCGCCGTGTTCTGCGTGTTCCTCATCGCCGCTGCCAACGTCACAAGTCTCTCGCTGGCGCGGAGCGTCGCCCGTGCGCGCGAGATCGCCGTGCGCGCTGCCCTTGGAGCAAGTGCTGGACGGATCGTGCGACAGCTGCTTACCGAAAGCGTTCTCCTCGCCGCCATCTCGGGACTGATTGGCACACTGCTCGCCTTCGTCGGCATTCGCCTGATGCGCACCTTTGGCCCGCGCACCTTGCCACGTCTGGGTGAAATAAGCCTCGATCTCCGCGTCCTCGGCTCGATCCTTGCCATCTCTGCGCTCGCGGGAATTCTGGTCGGACTGGCGCCCGCGATTGCGACGTTGCGCCGCAACCTGCGCCCCGCCGGCGGAGAGGGCGGCAGAAGTGTGACGGGGGGAGCGGCCGCCGGTCGCATACGCCGCGCCCTGGTGGTGGCGGAGTTCGCGCTCGCGATTGTGTTGCTCGTCGGCGCCGGCCTGCTCATCCGAAGCTGGTGGTACGTCAACAGCGTTGATCCGGGATTCAGGCCCGAGCGGGTTCTCGAGATCGAGCTCACCGCCCCGCCGGCTTTTGGGATCCCCGCGCAACGAGCCGACCTTTACAACCGCGTGCTCGAACAGATTCAGGCGGTTCCCGGTGTGGAGAACGCCGGCATCATCGGTGATCTGTTCATCGGCAACAGCAGAGAACAGATCGTCACCGTCGAACGCGACCAGGAAACGGTGTCCGAGCGCCTGCGGTTCGCCGGAAGCGAGGCCAGTCCGGATTTCTTCACAGCCATCGGCACACCGCTGCTTCACGGCCGCTTCTTTTCGATCGGGGATGGGCCGGATGGCACACCGGTCGCGATCATCAACGATGCGATGGCTCGGCGCTCGTGGCCGGGGCAGGATCCAGTGGGCAGACGCTTCAAGTTGGGGCCGCGGGATTCCGAGCGCCCCTGGTTGACGGTCGTGGGCGTGGTGGCCGACATGCGGCGGCAGGGGCTGGAACGCGAAGCGTTCCCGCAGATGTTCGTGTCGCTCGCGCAGAATCCTCCGCGCAGCGTGGACCTTTTCATACGCACCTCGGCGGACGACCCGCTGACGATGGCGCCAGATATTCGCGCGGCGCTGCGTCGCGTAGACAAAAACGCGGCGGTCTATGGAGTGGCGCCGCTGGAACAACAACTCGGAACCTACCTGGCGCAGCGTCGGTTTCAGACTTCGCTGCTCACCGGCTTCTCCATCGTGGCGCTGCTGATGGCGGCGGTCGGGATCTACGGGCTGATCCAGTACTGCATCGCCACGCGCACGCAGGAAATCGGCCTGCGCATGGCAATCGGGGCTCAGAACAGCGACATCTTCCGGATGATCATCGGCGAGGGGCTGGTCATAAGCCTGACCGGTCTCGCCGTCGGGCTGGTGGGGGCTTCGTGGCTCGGTCGCGCGGGCTCGGCGCTGCTGTTTGGCGTGACCGCCAGCGATCCGTTGACGTTCACGACCGTCTCTCTGTTGCTGACACTCGTCGCCTTGGCCGCCTGCTATTTTCCAGCACGACGCGCAGTGACGGTGAACCCGCTCGCGGCATTGCGGGTGACCTGATCGTACTCGGGCGCCTGCACGGCCGCTTCCGCGCTGATTGACACCTCTTCGCCTGGTCGGTATAGTTCCACATACTAAGCTCGCTAAGTATGATACTCAGCTTGCTCAGTCACGTATGACCACACGCCCCGATACGCTCCAGGGTTCCTTGCCACTGCTTGTCCTGAACGTACTCGCGAGACGAGGACCGCTGCACGGCTACGCGATTACATCGCGAATCCACGAGCTGTCGGACGTTCTTCGTGTCGAGGAGGGGTCGTTGTATCCGGCACTGCACCGCATGGAGGAGGCGGGCTGGATCAAGGCGCAGACCATCACGACGGAGCACAATCGCCGTGCCCGCGCCTACGAGATCACAGCCACCGGACGGCGGCAGCTCGAGGTCGAGCGCGAGCGGTGGCGATCGATCACCACGGCAGTCAATCACGTGCTCAAGCACGCATAGAGGCATCGTATGTCCTGGCTGTCGCGCCTGACGAATGCGTTCCGGCCATCCAGAGTGGATCTCGCGCTGGACGAGGAGGTCGCCTTCCATCTCGAATGCCGGATCAACGAGCTCGTTGCCGCCGGACTGTCCCTGAAGGAGGCGGAGACCCAGGCCAGACGCGCGTTCGGGAATCGTCTCCACCTCCGCGAACAGAGCCGCGACGTCAAACTCGTCCCGTGGCTGGCGGAATGCTTCCAGGACGCTGGGCAGGATCTGCGCGTCGCCGGTCGCGTGCTGCGCGCCGCCCCGATCGTCACGGGCGTCGCGATTCTGTCGCTGGCCCTCGGCATCGGTGCGAACACCGCAATTTTTTCCCTCGTCAACAGCCTGCTGCTCCGCATGCTGCCCGTCGCTGAACCAGAGCGTCTCGTGTTGCTGTCGTCAGGAACCCGAGCCAATACCGCCGGGTGGAACTACCAGCTCTGGGACGAGATCCGGTCGCGCGCACCGCAGCTGTTCGATGGCGCAGTCGCATGGTCGGCGCCCGGTATTGCGGACCGGTGGAATCTGTCAACCGCCGACGCGGAGGTGCAGCCTGTCGACGGCGTCTATGTGAGCGGCGATTTCTTCACGACGCTTGGTGTGCCGGCGCTCCTCGGCCGCACGTTCACATCCGCGGACGATGTGCGCGGCGGCGGACCGGATGGTCCGGTGGCGGTGATCAGCCATGGGATGTGGCAGCGGCGTTTCGGCGGGAACGACAACGTCATCGGAACGTCGCTCGTCATCGAGCGTGTCCCTTTCACGATTATTGGCGTAACGCCTCCCGAGTTCTTCGGTGCGGAGGTTGGACGGACGTTCGACGTCGCACTTCCAATCAACGCGGAACAGTTGCTCCGTGGCAAGGACTCGGCCATCGAGGGGGCGTCTGCGTGGCTCTGGATCATGGTCCGGTTGAAGCATGGACAGTCGGCGGAGGCGGCGACCGGCCTTTTGCGCTCGGTGCAGCCACAAATTCGCGAGGCCGTCGTGCCCGCAACCCCGCCGCCGCAAGCCCAGGACCCCGCGGTTCGCCAACTCGCCGATCAAGTATTTCTGAAGGACCCATTCACCCTCCTTCCCGCGTCCCTGGGCATGTCGCGGCTGCGTCAACGGTACGAGCGGCCGCTGCTGGCAGGGCTGGTCATCGTCGGGCTGGTCCTCCTGATTGCCTGCGGCAACATCGCGAATCTGCTCCTCGCACGGGCCACGGCGCGGCGCCACGAATTGAGTCTGCGGCTGGCCCTGGGAGCGACCCGCTGGCGTCTCGTGCGGCTCCTGCTCGTTGAGGCTCTCGTCCTCGCGGCCATCGGTGCAGTGGTCGGACTCGTGTTCGCGAAGTGGGCCGGCCCGATGCTGGTGGCACAGTTGTCGACGTCGGTCACGCGTGTGGCCCTGGATCTCTCGCTGGACTGGCGCGTGCTTGCATTCACCGCAACGACCGCGGCTGCGACTGCCGTGCTGTTCGGGACCGCACCGGCATTCAGGGCAACGAAAGTGGCGCCGCTCGACGCGCTCAAGGAACAGAGTCGCGGCGCCCTGGGTGACGCACGATCAGGTCTGGCCAGCGGCCTCGTCGTCGTCCAGGTGGCGCTGTCGATGGTGCTCATCGTGGCGGCGGGCCTGCTGGTGGGGACATTCGAACGGCTCGTGACGCTGCCACTTGGGTTCGATAGCGATCGCGTACTCACCGTCAACGTGGACGTCACACGTGCCTCGATCGATCCGGGTAATCGCGTTGCCTTCTATCACCAGCTCGTCGCGGCTGTCGCCGCCGTTCCTGGCGTCGCCCAGGCGGGTGCGTCGATGGGCATGCCGGTCGGTGGTAACAGCCTCCTTGGTTTCATCGATCTGCCCGGTGCGCCGCCCCCCCAACCCGAACCTGGTCCGGTGCCTTTCTGGAACTCACGGATGACGATGCTCAATCAGATCACGCCGGGATGGCTCTCCACGTACGGCACGGCGATCCTCGCCGGCCGCGATATCGACGAGAGGGATGCACAGGGAGCGTTTCCGGTCGTGCTGGTCAACGAGGCATACGCTCGCAAGTTCTTACCCAACCGGAACCCGCTAGGAGAAGCGGTCACTCTCGTCGAGACTCCACCGAAGACGATCGTCGGCGTCGTGAACGACGCGGTGTACGTCTCAGTCCGTGATGGCGTACGGCCGACCGTCTACGTACCGCTTGCGCAACGCGACGCGGGAGAGCCTCAGCAAACGACCGCCTATATCAACATCGGCGTTCGCCCGATCGCTGGATCACCTGCACTGCTCGCTCCACGTGTCGCAGCTGCGCTGACCGCGATCGACCGTAATCTCACGTTTACGTTCCGACCGATGCAGGATCGGATCGATGCATCACTCACGCAGGAGCGCGTGGTCGCACTGCTCGCGGGCTTCTTCGGGGCGCTGGCGCTGTTGCTCGCGGCTCTGGGTCTTTATGGTGTGACGTCGTACGCCGTCACGAGAAGACGCGCCGAAATCGGCATTCGCATGGCGCTCGGGGCGGAGCCAGCGGGCATCCTACGACTGGTGCTTGTGCGCGTATTCATGCTCGTCGCACTCGGCGTCGTCATCGGCACGGCGGTCAGCCTCTGGTCATCGCAGTTCATCGCCGGTCTCTTGTATGATCTCCACCCGCGCGACACGGTCACACTGCTCGGTGCGGCGGTCACGCTGACGACGGTCGGTGCACTCGCGGGTTGGCTCCCTGCCCACCGTGCGTCACGAATCCATCCGACCGACGTACTGCGCGACGGCTAGCGCGCATTTGCAATCGATGTCGCGGGGCCTTCTGCCTTTGTGGTCCTTCCTCCGTTCTGTGGCTCGAGGTCCTGTGGTCCTCGGCCGCGCCGAGACACCATACCGCATCACTCCCAATCGGACCTGGCGGTCGGCGATGAACGGCCGCGATCTGTTCCTGCGGATTCGCGCGCTGATGGCGCGGCGCCGCGCGGAACGCGAGCTCGGGGAGGAGCTGTCCTTTCACGACGACGCGAGACCGCGATCGCGCTCTCACCGGATCACTTAGGTAACATAGGACTCGGTGACCAAGCTAGAAGAGTGCAATCGCCGGATGCTGCGCGCGCGGGACGCAATGGACCGCGCATTCGCGCAGCCGCTCGACATCCCGCATCTCGCACGGATCGCGCAGGTGTCCGACGCGCACTTCAATCGAACCTTCCGGGCGACCTTCGGTGAAACGCCGCATCGATACCTGCAGCGGCGTCGTGTCGAGCGGGCGATGTTCTTCCTCCGTTCGACCGATCGCAGCGTCACCGATATCTGCTTCGATGTCGGCTTCACCAGCCTGGGCACGTTCAGCCGGACGTTCCATGCGATCGTGCACGAATCACCCACCGCGTTTCGCGCACGTGGGCGTATGGCCGCCGTGCCCACGTGTTTCGTGATGGCGTGGACGCGACCGAGCAGTTTTGGAGAAGCGCGGACATCGCAGGCGCGCTAGAGTGACCCCAGATTGGGAGGGAGTCACTCACATGCTGAACGCCATCACTATCTCGCACGTCTTCGTCTTCGACCAGAACGAGGCGCTGGACTTTTACGTCGGCAAGCTCGGCCTCGAAGTCAGCGCCGATCAGGACCTCGGCTTCATGCGCTGGTTGACCGTCCGTGTTCCGGGGCAGCCGGGGCGCGACATCCTGCTCGAGAAGCCCGGGCCTCCCGCCATGGACCACGGCGCGGCTGAGCAGGTTCGCGAGCTTATCTCGAAGGGCGCATCCGGTTTCACGCTTGGGTTCACGACCAAAGACTGCAGAAAGACCTACGAGACGCTGCTCGCCAAAGGCGTCGAGTTCACTCAGGAGCCGGTCGAGCAGCCGTACGGCACCGACGTTGGCCTACGCGATCCGTTCGGCAATCACATTCGAATCGTGCAACTGCGGGCGTAAAGGCCCATCGACCAGCGACCGGAACGGCGGGTCTGTAACACCGGGCCCGTTCGTGGCACTTCCTCTCAGGACGCGCCGAAAGGAATCGCGTCAGGAGGTGTTCGATGGCCCGGATCGACGAGATCGCGCCCGATTTGTACCGAGTCTCGATTTATGTGCCGCAGTTCGACCTGCAGTTCAATCATTTCCTCATCAAGGACGACGAGCCGCTGCTGTTCCATACCGGGATGCGGCGGATGTTTCCAGACGTTCGCGATGCGATTGCGAAGGTGATCGACCCGGCCGCGCTGCGCTGGATCAGCTGGAGTCATTTCGAGGTGGACGAGTGCGGGGCGCTGAACGAGTGGCTCACAACCGCCCCGCGCGCGCAGGCAATCTGCAGTCAGGTGGGTGCCGCCGTCAACATCGAGGATTTTGCCATCCGTCCGCCGCGCGGGATCGCCAAGGGCGAGGTGATCGAAACGGGCCGACACACGTACCGCTACGTGCCGACGCCGCACCTGCCGCATGGCTGGGACGCCGGCGTGCTGTTCGAAGAGAAGACGGGCGCCCTCCTGTGCTCCGACCTGTTCCACCAGATCGGCGACGTCGAGCCAGTTACCTCCGCTGATGTGCTGGGACGGTGGGATGCTGCAGTCGCGGCGTATCAGCAGCATCCGGTATTGATGGATTACGTGCCGCTGACGCCGGGAACGCGGCGCCGGCTGAACGAACTCGCCGATCTGCAGCCGCGCGTGCTTGCGGCCATGCACGGATCGACGTTCGTCGGCGATGGCGCGGCAGCACTCCGTGCGGCGGCCGACATGCTGCAACACCGGCTCGGTGCGGTCGCGGTTGACGCACAGCATGCCGCCTGAGTACCGTCCGGCCGATGCCGGACGTTCCTTTTGGCGCATCGCTCGAGGCCGTCAGCGACGAGACACTTGCTCGCCGGATCGCTGCCGGCGGCCGAGAATCGACTGATGCCGAGCAAACCGAGTTGTACCGCCGCTTCGCACCGCGGGTGCGGTTGTATGGCCGCCGCCACCTGCGGAGCGATGCGGCCGCCGACGACCTCGCACAAGAAGTGCTGCTGCTCACCATCGAGCGTCTGCAGGCCGGTGAAGTACGCCGGCCGGAGGAGATCGGATCGTTCATCCTGGGGACCAGCCGCATGATGGCTCAGTCCGAACGCCGGACCGCGTGGCGGCGTGAAGCGCTGGCCGTGCGATTTATCGACACAACGGTGGACACCCCTCCCTCGCCGATGATCGCACTCGACATACGGCGCGTCGCCGCGTGCCTGCGCGCGCTCGCGGAGCGGGATCGGCTTGTCGTACTCCTCACGTTCTACGCGGACCGTGAAGCCCCTCGTATCGCGGAGGATCTCGGTGTCTCCCCGGGCGCGGTTCGTGCGATCCGCCATCGAGCCATGGCGCGCCTGCGCGACTGCGTGCTGGGACAACCAACAGCGCCGGGGCGTTCCGACGACGCGAGTGCGCGATCATGACGGCTTCGGGATGCGAGCGGATCGTGCTTGCCGATCTGACGGATTACGCCGCTGGGGAGCTGCCTGAGTCCGCGGCAGCTGCGATCGAGGAACATCTCTTTTCGTGTGCCGAATGCGCCGCCCGTGCCGCGGAGTTCGGCGCCCTCGTGCGCACGATCCGGCCAGCGGTAGCGTCTGCCGAGGTCGGCGGCTTCGTCACCGACGCCGTCCTCAATCAGCTGTCCCGCGAGGGCGTGCGCGTGCGGACCTACGCGCTCTCTCCCGGTGCAATCGTCCCGTGTGCGGTGTGGGACGACGACGAGTTGATGGCGCTGCGGCTGCGCGCGGATTTTGGCGGCGCCATCGAATTCACCCTGTCGCAGCGTGTAGCCGGCACCGAGGTCAGCCGCGCGACAGGCCAGGTCGCCGCCGGCTCGCACGGTGAGATCATTTATGTCCTGCCGGCGGCCTGGGTTCGTCAATTGCCGGTGGTGGAGGTGGAGGTCCTCCTCAGCGCGCATGCTGGCGACGACGAGCGCCCGATCGGCAGCTACACCCTCGCCCACGGGGGATCGCTGCACCGCTAGCGCTTTTCGAATCGCTATAGGACGTGTCCTTGGGTCTCCGTGCTTCGTCGCTAGTCCGTTCTGTGGTCCAAGGTCCACCTGGTCCTCGCGCAGTGCGGTGGACCAAGACGAGGAACCACAGAACGGACCAGGCACCCAGGTCCATTGCTGAAGGACGCGGCTACACAGAAACCAAAAGAGCTCTAGCCGCGCCGTTAGTCAGTCTGGAATCTCCGCCTCGACAAGCTTCGCCAGCAGCGTGAGCGACTCCTGCCAGCCAAGCGTGCAGGCCTCGGCTGGGATGACATCGGGGAGCCCGTCCTGCACGATGTTGACCTCGGTCCCGACCAGCACTTGCTTCAGGCTCACCGTCACCTTCATCTCACCTGACAGGTTCGGATCGTCGAACCTGTCGGTCCAGCGAACTCGCTGATTCGGGACCAGCTCGAGATACTCGCCGCCGAATGAGTGGCTCTTGCCCGAGGTGAAATTGGTGAACGACATTTTGTACGTGCCACCAACCCGCGGATCCATATGATGGACCTTGCCCGTGAATCCGTTTGGTGGCAGCCACTTGACCATGGCATCGGGATCGATGAACGCGCGGTAGACCCGCTCGGGGGTCGCCCTCAGCACTCGATGAAACTGAACGGTGTACGGCATGACCTCTCCTCAACGGCACCATCGTGCCATCTTTATTCTGAACGTTAGACCGGCGGCCCCGGTGTAAATCATCGGTCGGCGGTTGCGGGGGTCAATGGATGAAAGACACGAAGGAACCCCAGGACGAACAGGCGCAATTGTGGAACGGACTCGGCGGACGAGCCTGGGTCGATGAACAGGAATTGCTCGATCGCGTGTTCCAGCCGCTGGAGACGGCGCTCGTCGAGGCGGTTGCTGCGGATGCGCGTCGGCAGGTGCTCGACGTCGGCTGCGGAACCGGCAGCACCACGCTCGCCGTCGCGCGACTGCTGGAACCGCACGGCGGCTGCACCGGCATCGACATTTCAGAGCCCATGGTCGCCGCCGCCCGCGCCCGTGCCGAACGGGAGGGAATAGCAGTACGGTTCATCTGCGCCAACGCACAGGAGCACACCTTCGATCCTGCGAGCGTCGACATGATCATCTCGCGCTTCGGCGTCATGTTCTTCAATGACCCTGTTCGTGCTTTCGCCAATCTGCGCCGTGCCGCAACGGACAACGCCCACACTCGGTTCATCGCGTGGCGGAGCCCCGCGGAGAATCCATTCATGACCACAGCCGAACGCGCCGCCGCTCCACTGCTGCCGAATCTTCCCGCACGACGATCTGACGCGCCGGGGCAATTCGCCTTCGCGGACCGCGATCGCGTGCACAGCATCCTGGAGAGAAGCGGCTGGTCCGAGATTGCTGTCCGGCCGGTCGACTTCGATTGCGCGGTGCCGGAGAAGGACCTGGTCCGCTATGTGGCGCGGCTGGGTCCTGTGGGGCGAGTCCTGCAGGAGGCTGACGATGAGACGCGCGCGCGCGTGATCGAGGCAGTCCTCCCCGCGTTTAACACTTACATCGACAGAGGGGCACTGCGCTTTCAGGCGGCCTGCTGGGTGGTCAGCGCTCAGGCTCGTCCGTCCAGACCATAAATAGGCGCGGCACGTCTAATCGACGGGCTACAATTGCGTTGGGTTCCGATGCACGCCCTTGCTCGCGCCTGTCGTCGCGCGGTCTGGCTGGTGTGGTTCGGTCTGCTGTTTGGGCCGCACACGGTATTTGCGTCAGGTCTGACTGTCGTCGCGGACTTCGACGGCGACGGTCGACACGACCGCGCTGAGCTGGAACGCCGCGAGTCCTCGTTGCTTCGCGTGTGGCTCTCCACGTCGCACAGCACCTCGGTCGTTCGCAGCTCCGGCCCACTCCTCACGATTGCCGCATCGGATCTCGATGGCGACGGCCGCCATGAGCTGATCGCGAGCGGAGCACTCGGCAGACTGCACGTCTGGACCAAGCGCCGCCATGGGTTCGTTCCTCTGCACCCAAAGCACGAGACGTCCACGGCCTCCTCGGGGCAGGCGCCACGTACTGTCACCGATCGCTCCAGAGATACATCCGGCGCGGAATCACCAACCGGACGAACCACGCCTTCGCTGACGTTGACCGCGTGGTATTCGCCGCCTCCCTTCGTGCGCGCGTGCACACCAACGACACGCGTCGTCGCGGGTTGCTCCCAGCCTGACCTCCTGACTCACCTCGGGTCCCGTCCCCCACCGCTCGTCCAACAGCTGTAGCGGTTCCGTGCGCGCATGACGGGCGTTTCTCGACGCCCGCGAGGGCAACCTCTCAGCAGGCGCGTCAACCATAGCTGTCTTGGAGGCGCGCCGCGGTCAGCGGCGCGATCGGTGACTCATGCGGATCGTCCTCGCAGATATTCGCGGTGCAGAAGGTTTCGTCAGTAAAGACACAGTAGCAGGAGGGTTCGGATCACGGCTGCGACCGTTCTCAAAGGTCACGTGGGCCGTGGCTACCGTCAAGCGCCGGCTTCACGATCTGCCGAGCGTGCACCTGGCCTATGCCGCGGCGCTGGCACGTCGCGCCGGTCACGAGGTGATCGGCTCGCGGGGCGAGCTCGTCGACGGCGACATCGCCATCGTCCTGTCGTCGCTGGTCGATCATCGGCGCGAGACGGCGTGGGCCAGGGCGATGCGCGGCCGCGGCGTGCGTGTCGGCTTCATCGGACTCGCCGCACAGACAATGCCACATCTCTTCGCGGCCGACGCCGATTTCATCATCTCGGGCGAGCCCGAAGCCGCGCTGATGCTGCTCGTCGATGGCGCCGTGCTTCGCGGCATCGTAACCAGCCCGCCCCTCGACGATCTCGATGCCTTGCCGTTTCCGTGGTGGGATCCGCTGGTCGCCCCGCAGTCGCGCGTGCGCGTGCCCTTCGCGGGACGTCCCGCCGGCGGATCCTTTCCCGTGCTCGCATCGCGCAGTTGCCCGGAGTTCTGCACGTACTGTCCGCATCGCATACAGGCGCCGTACCGGGCGCGGTCGGTGGACAGCATCCTCGACGAGTTACAAAGCCTCGAGGACACGTGGGGAGCCGTCCACATCGTCTTTCGTGATCCGCTGTTCTCGCAGGATCGAGCGCGCGTGCTGACGCTGTGCGCCGGAATCCGCAGCCGCGGACTGCACCACACGTTCGAGTGTGAGACCCGGCTGGATCGACTCGACGAATCTCTGCTCGACACCATGCATGAAGCCGGACTTCGGGCGATGAGCTTCGGGGTCGAGTCGCTGGCGCCGGCAACGCTGAAGAAAGTTGGACGGCGGCCGATCCCCGAAGTGCACCAGCGCGCCATCCTGGCGCACTGCCGGAAGCTCGGTATCGTGACGGCGGCGTTCTACGTCTTTGGATTCCTCGAGGACACGGCTGACTCGATCACCGCCACCATCGAGTACGCCATCGAGCTCGGCTCGACCGTCGCGCAGTTCAAGCTCCTGACACCGTACCCGGGCACGCCGCTGTTCAAGCGCCTCGAGCCGCTGATCGTCGAGCGCGATTGGGAACGCTTCGACGGCTTCACGCCTACCTATGCCCATCCCGCGATCACGGCCGCCCGACTGCAGCTGCTGCTCGGCCGCGCGTACACGCAGTTCTACATGCGGCCGTCGTTCCTCGCGAACTACCTGCGTATCAACAGACCCGCGGTGCGTTCAGTCGTGAGCGCACTCGACACACGCGTGGAGCGCCGCCACGCACGACGCGAGCGGGCGCGCATGGGGGCCGCCGCATGCTGACGCATTCGGGCGCGCTCGCGTGGATCGCGCCGTATCTCGGCGTCTTCATTGCAGCCATCGTCGAGGGCGAGATCACGTACATCGCCGCGGCGGCGCTGGTCGCTCAAGGGCAGCTGCACGCGCTCGGCGTGCTGATCTCTGGAGCCGCGGGCGCGGCGATCGGCGATCAGGTGTTCTTCTACCTGTTTCGTGGACGGTTGCCGCGGTGGATTGCCCGGTATCCGTCGCTCGAGCGAACGACGGCGCCGCTCGTCGCACGCGTGCGACGCCACGCCTCGTTGATGGTGCTCCTGATCCGATTCGCACCGGGCTTGCGGATCGCGATCGCGTCAGCCTGCGCGTGGGTCGATGTGCCAGCGCTCAAGTTCTCGATCCTGAACTGCATCTCGGCGTGCATATGGGCAACGGCATTGATCGTCGTCGTTGGGCTCTACGGGCCGACCTTCCTCGAGCAGTACGGGTTCGGCGGGTGGAAAGGTGCACTCGTGATCGGCCTGGCCGTCCTCGGGGTGTTCAGGGTTGTCGGATGGTACGAGCGGCGAGTGTTGAACCGTCCGAACTCCGAGCTGGGAGTTCGCGAACGCTTGCCGCTCACAGAGTAAGGAGACATGACACGATGGCCGCGATTCCACGTTTCGGCACGCGCGTCGTTCCGGAGATGCGCCAAATCATCGATGAATGCCGCGCACGCAAGCAGCTCGTCGAAGGCCCGTGCACGGATCTGTTCGAGCAGGAGTTCACTCGATTTCTCGGGTCAGGGCACGTCCGCACGTGTTCAACCGAGTACGGCAGGATGGCGCTCTACTTCATCCTGAAAGCCATGGCATTCCCGCCGGGCGCCGAGATCATTGTCCCGGCGCTGACTTTCTGGGTCGTCCCCGAAATTGCCCGCGTTGCAGGTCTGAAAGTGGTGTTTGCGGATATCGACCCGGCGACCTTCGGTCTCAGTCCCGCCGCCGTTGAGCGGGCGATTACACCGAATACGCGCGCCGTCCTCCCGACGCATCTCTATGGCATGGCCTGCGAGATGGAGCCGATCCTGGAGCTTGCGCGCCGCCACCAACTGAAGGTGATCGAGGATTGCGCGCATTCACTCGGTGCGACCTACAAGGGGCAGCTCGTCGGCACCCTCGGCGATGCGAGCTTTTTCAGCTTCCAGGCGTTCAAGCCGCTCAACACCTACGGCGGTGGCCTCGCGTGGATGCGTGACCTCGATCTGGCACAACGCGTCGGAGCACTCGCCGAGGCCGAACAGCGGCCGACAGAACAGCGCGTGGAGAGCATCCTGCGGACGGGATATTGGCAGCACACATTCATCCGTCCGAAGGTGTTCACCTATTCGCTGTTCCCGGTCTGGTACGCGGCCTCGTGGGTCGGCGCGAAGCCCGAAGAACGCATGTGGGAAGGCGTGCGGAGGCTCGATCCGATTCCGGCACATTACCGTGGGCGTTTCTCGAACGTGCAGGCCGCCATCGGATTGGCCGGTCTCAAGCGGCTCCCGGAGTTCATTCATCGGACGCGGCGGCACGCGCGCATGCTGGACGCGCTGCTCGGCGATGTCCCGGGCATCACGATTCCGCACATCCCGTCCGATCGCACGCACGTGTACTACCAGTACTGCGCCTACGTGCCCGACAGCGACACGCTTGTGAAGCGATGCATCCGCCGAGGCGTCGACGTCGCGCCGATGCATGTGGACGTCTGCACGCGGCTGAATCTGTTCGAGTGGACCGGTCCTGCTGCCATCGGCGCAGAGACCGCGGCTACCGCGGTACAAGTCCCGGTGTATGAGTCGTTGTCCGATCAGGAAATCGATCGGGTAGGCCGGCTGGTGAGAACACAGGTCGAGCGGCTTGCGCGTGCTCGTAAGACGACCGCACCGACGATGGCGGCACGGTCACATCGCTCGGCCGGCTGACATCGCACGCGTTTGGGCGGCGCCCGGCAAATTTTTGTCCGGCCGCCCAATCTGCTGCCGCTAACTTGCACATCACAGTACAATTCGCTCTTTGATAAAGGCCTTTTTCTGCCTGGCCGTAGAGGAGGAGGAGTTGTGGTGAAACGACTGGCTCTCGTCGCAGTGTGCCTCGCGTACCTGTCCGGGAACGCGATGGCGCAGGACGCCAAAAGCGTCATCGCCAACGCGCAGAAAGCGTTAGGCGATCCCAAATCCATCACGTATTCGGGATCGGCGAAGGACGTCGCGTTCCAGCAGTGCGGAGCCAACGCCGCCGCGATGAACTGCCAGGGAACGCACGATCCGATGCGGCCCATCACCAACTACGTCCGCGTCATCGATCTCACGGCGCCGGCCTCGCGTCATACCGGCGGGACCAACAACATCGGCGCCGGCGGCTCGACGACGGTCACCCCGGGAACGTTCTTCCAGCAGGTCACGGCGCAGCAGGCCGATGTCTCGCAGCCGTGGGGCGGCTCGCTCGAGCTCTACATTACGCCGTGGGGGTTCCTGAAAGGTGCGGCCGACAACAACGCCACTGCACGCCGCAGCGGCAAGTTCACGGTGCTGTCCTGGAGCCCGAAAGTGATGGCACCTTCCGGTAAGCCGTACGTCATCAACGGCTACGTTGACGACAAGAACTTGATCGATCACGTCGAGACCTGGCTCGGTGAGAACATCATGGGCGACATGCACATCGTCGCCACCTATACCGGGTGGAAAGACTTCGGCGGCGCGATGGCGCCAGCGAAAATCGTGCAGACCCGCGGCGGATTTCCGTTCTTCGAGGTCGATGTGACGAGCGCGAAGATCAACCCGCCTGATGTCGCAACGCTCGTTCCTGCACCGCCACCAGCCGGCCGCGGCGGTGGCCCGCCTGCCGGCGGCGGCCCTGGTGGCGCACCGGCGTTGACCGTGACATCTGAAAAGCTTGGCGACGGCCTCTATAGATTGACCACGGGACCCGGGAGCTACGACTCAGTGATCGTGGAGTTCAAGGACTACGTGATGATGCTCGAGGCCGGACAATCCGAAGCGCGAGGCCTGGCCTACATCGCGGAGACGAAGAAGCTCATTCCCAACAAGCCGATTCGCTACGTCATGAACACGCATCCGCATTCCGACCACACCGGCGGACTGCCGGCATTGGTCGCCGAAGGCGCGACGATCATCACGCAGAAGAACAACGCGGCGTTTCTGGAGAAGGCGCTCAACACGCCGAGAACGCTCCTGAACGACACGCTCGCGAAGAATCCGAAAAAGGCGAAGATCGAAGCGGTTGACGAAAAGAAGGTCTACACGGATGGCACCCGCATCGTCGAGATGTATCACATCTACCCCGCTCCGCACTCGAACGGCCTGATGGTCGCGTATATCCCGAAGGAGAAGGTGCTCTTCCAGGGTGACTTCTCGCTGCCTGCTCCGGGGCAGCCGGGCAACGATCATGTCAAGGCCCTGGTGCCGGCGCTCGAAAAGCTGAAGCTCGTCGACTTCGATCGCTACATCAACGTCCACACGTCCGCAGAGCCGCAGACGAAGGCCGAACTCTGGAAGGCCGCCGGCAGGTAGCCCACCTCTCCTAACGCGGATATGGCGGCGAGTCTCACGGCTCGCCGTCATCCCCAATGATCAGGTGCGAGTCGCCGAATTCGTGCCACAAGTACCCCGCCTCCTGCGCCTCGCGATAGGCGCGAGCGAGGTGCGGCAGCGATCGATCCGCTCCGGCGGCGGCAATCACCTGTTCGACCATCGCCAGATGTGTGGCGCGCGGTTCATGGAAACCGGTGATCATGGCGTTCACCCCGCGCAGCGGGCGCTCCGGGCCGATCACGAGACCGGTCCATCCTTCACCAGGAGAGATGCGTCCCCGGTTGTCGGTGACGGTCTCGAGTGCGCGCACCACCGTCGTGCCGACTGCGACGATACGATGGCCTGAGCGCCTCGCGGCGTTCGCGAGAGCGGCTGTCGCGGGCGGCACGCGATAAAACTCCTCATACGGTGGTTCGTGATCTTCCAGGCTCGCGACACCGGTATGGAGCAGCACTGGCGCCATTTGAACGCCGCCGGCGACGAGCCGTGTGACCAGTTCCGGGGTGAACGGCCGCGCCGCGGATGGCATCTCCACGCTCCCCGGTTCAGTCGCGAAGATTGTCTGGTACATCGATTCCGGCCATGACCGCGCGACGTAGCTGTACCGAATCGGGCTGCCAAATCGCTCGAGATACGACAGCACCGGTTCATCGAGCTCCAGCGCCGCCATCCACAAACGTGACGGCGCGCGAAGAGAACCGAGGAGTGGGTAGGGCGCGAGGAGAATCACACGACCGCTGCCCTCGAGCTCGAACAGAGTGCCCGCATGCGCCTCGCGACAGGGAAGCGAGGCGACAGGGCCAGGGCGCCGAACTTCGACCACCCAGAAGTTCCCGGGCATTCTCGTCGACAGATGCAGCTCGAATCGGTCGCCGTCGCTGGTGCGCGCGGCCAGCGCGGCTTTCACGGTACGGCTCGTATTGACGACGAGAACGTCGCCCGGCACGAGCCAGCGTGGCAGTTCGCTGAACCGCGAATGGACAATCGAGTCGATGCCAACGCGTGAGACGAGCAGACGTACCTCGTCTCTCTTCAGCCCGCGCGCCTCGGGCGGTTCGGCCGCCTCGAGATGCGCCGGCAGGGTAAAGGCATCGATCACGCGTGTTGCAGCCATCGCGCATCCTCGTGCTGGGCGGCGAACCGCTCGCCGCCAACCGCACCCGGATCCTGATCGAATAACCAGTTCCAGAATGGAACGGTGATCTCGGGCAGCGGTCGATCCGAGATGTCCTGATCTGGAAACGCTTCCTGCTGCATGCGCGTCCGCATGTCTCCCGGGTCGACGAGAACTGCCGACACTCCCTGTTCGCGCAACTCAACCGCCAGAGTCCGCGTCAGCAATTCCAGAGCGGCCTTGGTGGCTCCGTACGGTCCCCATCCGGGATACGCCGCCGTCGCGGCATCGCTCGTGATGTTCACGATCAGGCCCCGTCTCTCAGTCAAAAGCGGGAGGGCCAATTGCACGAGCACCATCGGCGCTCCAACGTTGACAGGGAATAGACGGCCGAAACGCGGCACGTCGAACGTCGAAAGCGGTCCGATCGGGCCGAGCTCCGACGCATTGTTTACGAGTACATCCAAGCCACCGAGCCGCCCCGCAGCGTCGATCAGGTTTGCGCGTACCTCCGCATCGGCAATGTCGCCCGCCACCGGCAGAACGGCGGGCGCCTGCTGCGACAGTTCCGCAGCCGCTGCAACGAGGGCGGCGCGGTCGCGGCCACCGATCACCAGCCGGTATCCGCGCGTGGCAAGGACCCCGGCAATCACCAGGCCAAGCCCGCGGCTGGCGCCTGTCACGAGTGCAATTCGAGTCGATTCAGTCATGAGCGTTCTCGCCTCCAACGAGCACGCCTCAAGCATCGAACTTCAAGTGCACTTGAAGTCAAGTCGAAAACGGCGCACACTGGTGACTGTGAGTGCCGCGCTGACGATCGGCGAGGTGGCCGCCCGCAGCGGCGTGGCGACCTCGGCGCTGCGGTTCTACGAAGATCAGGGTCTGATAGCCTCGGAGCGGACCGATTCCGGGCACCGGCGATACCCGCGCACGGTGCTCCGGCTCGTGGCGTTCATCGTCTTCGCGCAGA
>JBKPNV010000123.1:0-19307 GCA_046732795.1 Acidobacteriota bacterium | reverse complement strand
GCCGACTTCTTCGTGCTCTTCGTGGCTAGCGTCCTTCGTGGTCTTCGTGGCACTACGTTCGGACTTGCCGCACCATCTCCACTACCGCATCGATTACTGCTTGCGGCGCATCGAGCGGCACCCAATGACCGCTGTCAGAGGCGATGAGGTGACGTCCTCGCCGCGACTGCTGCGCCAGCGCACGATCGGCCGCGAGGCGCCGTTCGTCGGCCGACGCTGACGAGATCACAGTCAGCGGCAAGTCGCCGAAATCGCCGCGCGTTTCGCGCAGCACTTCGATCGCACTCTGCTCGACGTGCTCGATTTGACTGCCGAGTGCTTCGAAGAACTGGGGCCGCGTCCACATCGCGCCGAGCAGGCGCCGTGCCTCGGGTGGCAGCTTCCAGATCGGCGCGAGGATCCCTTCGTCCTCACGTCGCAGCATGCCACGGCTCGCCAGCGCGACGAGCCCGCGGGCCGCCGACAGCGCACGAAGGTTCACGAGCAGCGACACGACGCTCGCAACACCGCTACGTGCCGCACCCGCGCCATATCGGCACAAGCGAACGCCGCGGCGGATCTGCGCCTGCTGCTCGGCTCCTGGTCTGGCCCATTCTTCAGGAATCGCAGGTTCGATCAGCACCATGCCGGCGACGTCCTCGGCATGACGCGAGGCGAAGAGGCGCATCACGAGCCCACCGAACGAATGCCCGACCAGCACATACGGGGCGGGCACTGGAGCGTTGCCCAGCAGTTGATGGAGCTCATCGGCGATGCGCCCGGCACTGCGCGGCATCGGACCGCCGTCGCTCCATCCGAACCCGGCACGGTCGTAGACACACGCGCACGTCACACCGGCGATCGCGGGTTGAATGAGGCTCCAGCTCAGTGAGGACGCACCGAGCGCCGCGTCGAAGATGACCGCAGGCGCACCGTGACCAGCGCAGTGAAGGTGCAGACGATGTGTCCCGAGCTCAACGAGCCGGCCTGGTGCGGGAGCGATCTGATTCTTCAAGAGTCTTCCGACATTCTGGCGAATCGGTCGCGGCGGCTTGCCGGGCTCTCCGAAGCTCAGTAGAGTAGCTCGGTTGCATGCTCCTCGATCTGTTTGTGAGGTACGGATACGTCATGGTATTCGTGGCGGCCGCCTTCGAAGCAGATGCGACGCTGCTGGCGTCGACGTTCCTCGCCCATCGCGGCTATCTCGACTTGAACCTCGTCATCGTAGTGGTGGCCGCGGCAACCGTCACTGCCAACCAGGTGTATTTCTGGGTGGCGCGCGGCTATGGAAGTGCACGAATCGCGGCGATGCGGTCACACTACCTCTACGGGCGCGCGATCGGATGGCTCTCCCGTTATCGCGTCGTTCTGGCGCTGGGCTCGCGCTTCCTCTATGGGTTTCGAATCGCCATTCCGATGGCCTCTGGCGCCTCCGGGATGTCCCCGGTCGTCTTCACCGTCGTCGATTTGATCGGCGCCCTGATGTGGGCAGGGATCGTCGGATTTGCAGGCTATGCGCTGGGCCGCGTGCTCGATGTGCTGGTGAATGATCTGCGCCGGTACGAGTGGTGGATTGCGGGCGCGTTGTTCGTCATCGCGCTCGTCCTCGTCACGTGGGAACGTGCGCGCGCGCGGCGGCGCTTCGCCAAGGCGAACGCCAGCGCTAGTTCGTTGGGCGAGGACTGATCCCGGGCAGCTGGCTGCGGTGCGCGACGCGGAGCGCCGTCAGATCCGCAGGTTGGATTTTCAGCTGATTGAGAATGCGATGGATTTCGGTTTCCTCGCTCATGGAAATCGCGTCTTCGCTAGCTGCTACCGCGAACAGGCATCTGGCGAGCGCCAGCTTGTCCTCGTAGTTGGCTTGCGCCGCGAACTCGCGCGCGACCTCGAAGTCGGCCGTGCCGCCGAAGAGCAGGTTGCTGGTCTTGGCCAGGCTCACGACGAGCATCGCTTGGTCTGGCGTGATGCCGCTCTCCTCGAGCACGAGACGCTCCATGGCCGCCGTCTCTTTCGCGCTGACCTGCTGGTCCGCGTGCGCCACGCGCCCAAGAAGGTAGGCGAATCGCGCGAGATAGCGCGCCCGCTCCGGGTCCAGCTGGTCGAGCGCCTTCACCAACTCGCGAAGTGGTGACTCGTCCTCCTCACGCCTGTCGAGCCCGAGCCACGACCATATGCTGTTCAACACGTCCGTATCAGCCCAGGTCACTTCGCCGGTTTGATGTTCTGGTTGAAGCGGAACAGGTTGCCCTTGTCGTACTTCTTCTTGACCTTCGTCAACTGCGCGTAGTTCTTTCCGTACGTCGCCTTCACGCGATCCTCGCCCTCGTCCATCATGAAGTTCACATACGCGCCGGGCGCAGAGTAGGGGTGAAGCGCGTCCCAATAGTCCCTCGCCCAGGTGGTCAGCGTCTCTTTCTTCCCCGGGTCCGGATCGACGCCGACCATGACAGCGGCCCAGGTGGCATCGCGATACGCCCACGCGGTCGCCTTGTTCTTGACGCGCGCCGCCGCGCCGTTGACCGGATACAGGTGCATGGTCGATTTCCAGGTCGGGAGCTTGCGCGCGTGCTCGACGTGCAGCGCAATGGCTTCGTCGCTCAATTCGTGAACGAAATCGGCCTTCCAGTACCACTGATCGCCGGGCGGATACAGTGGATCGAACATGCTCTGCATGACGGGATGCGGAATTGGCCCCACCAGGTCCAACGCCGGGGTCTTGAAGGCGCGGATCGGCTTGAACACCTTCGGGCCGCTCTTCAACGGTCCGGTGTAGCACCAGATGACGCCGCACATCTTCTTGTTGTGCAGGTGCTCCGGGAACGGCGGGCCCGGCGGGACGGTGAGAAAGGCGAAGAACCCGTTCAACTCCTTTGGCGCCTTCGTGATGAAACGTCGATACCACTTCATCACCGCCGGCGCGTCGTCCAGTTCCCACAACATCGGACCGGCGTAGTTGGTGTGAACCGGATGTGCCTTGAACAGGAAAGAGGTGACCACGCCGAAGTTGCCGCCACCGCCACGGATGGCCCAGAACAGGTCGGAGTTTTCCTTCGCGCTGGCGGTGACGAACCGGCCGTCGGCAAGCACCATGTCGACCGCGAGTATGTTGTCGATGCTCAACCCGAACTGCCGCGTGAGATGTCCGATTCCGCCCCCCAACGTCAGGCCGCCGACGCCCGTCGTCGAGATGATGCCCGCCGGAACGGCAAGCCCGAACGGATGCGTGGCATGATCGACATCGCCCCACAGCGACCCGCCGCCGACGAGCACCGTTTTCCTCCTGGGATCGACACGCACGTATCGCATCGGTGACAGATCGATCACCAACCCGTCATCGCACACGCCAAGGCCGATGGCATTGTGGCCGCCGCCTCGAATGGAGACGAGCAGTTTCTGCTCGCGCGCGAAGTTCACGGCGGTCTGCACATCCGCGACGTCGGCGCAGCGCGCGATGAGACCGGGTCGACGGTCGATCATCGCGTTGTAGACCTTTCGCGCCTCGTCGTACTGTGCATCGCTCGGGGTGATGAGCTGGCCGCGCAGACTCGTCCTGAACGCAGCAATCGTGTCGTCACTCAACATGATTCCTCCGGCTCTGGCGATTGGGGGGCAGAGAGGCTACTACTCTATGCCCTTATAGACGCGCTCGTCGAGAGGGCTGCCGGTCATCGGCTGCAGCGTGTCGCGATACTGTCTGGTGTGAGCGGCGGCCACGTGGGCCTCGAACGCCTGTTGATTCCGCCAGCCTTCGATGACGGTGTAGTGATTGGCCCGCATCGTGTGCTGAAGGACGTCGAACCGCAGGTTGCCGGGCTCTTTGCGGCTGGTCTCGGCAAGGCGGGTGAGCAGCGGGCCGGGCGGTTCCGTCTGGAGATTGGGCCCGACGTCGACGTGCGCGATCACGTAGATCGCCTGGCTGTCTCCGACCGATCCCCGCGATGTCGTCAGCGTCTTGTACGGACGCTGGTCATAGTCGCTGACGCGGATTGACTGCAGCGCGGCGAGCAGCTGTTTCTGGACGGCCGCATCCCTGGCGTCGAACGCCGCTTGATCGCGCCAGGTTTCGAGCACGACGAAATGACCGGGCCGGCCGATCTGCTCGAAGAAGTCGATGCGGTCGAAGCCGCCGGCCTTCCGGCTGGCATCACGGTATCGGTGGAGCGCGTCGATCGCCTCTTTCGTCGAAGAAGACTTCGTCTCGACGTACGAAACCGCGTAGAAGGTCTTGTCGGCTTGAGCATCGGGTTGGGCCTGGAGTCCCAGACCCGACGTCAGCAGGATGTTGAGGAGAAGCAGGCAGGCTGGCACGTGCGTCTGCGATTAGTGGCGTGAAGCGTCGTTACTTACGCGTCGCGGACCACTTGCCGCCGCTCCCGCCAGTACCGCTCATCGAGTTGCCGCTCACTTTGCCGGTGTACTTCGCGCCGCCCGCCGTGAACGTAATCTCGTCGCCGCGTAGACGCCCATCGCTGATCGGCATTCCGGCGAGTGTGCCTGACACCATCTGAAACTTCTGCGTCAGCGTCAGCGTGCCCTGCGGCAGCGTCCACGTGCCTTCAACCTTCGCCGGCACGATCCACAGCAGCGCCGTGCACCAGCTGGTGCAGTCCTCGGTGACCGACGACGTCTCGTCGGGCTGCCAGTCGTCCATCGTGAACGTGTTGGACACGATGCGCGTGCCCGGCTTCATCTCCAGGATCTTGGGCCGCAGCCGAAGGTTGATCGAGGGCAGCAGGAACATCGTCACGACCTGCGCCTTGGAGAAGTCGGTCTCGAACAGGTCCGCCTTCACGAAGGTGGCCTTGCCGCTGACGCCTGCCTCCTTCGCGTTGCGCTGCGAGAGCGCCACCATGTCGGGGTTGTATTCGATACCCTGGGCAGTTGCGCCACGTTTGGCCGCGGTGATGACCGTGCGTCCATCCCCGGAACCGAGGTCCATCAGGAAGTCCTGAGGTGTCAGCTTCGCGAGATCCAGCATGCGTTCAACCAGTGCCTGCGGTGTGGGCACCCAGACGACGTCCTTGCCGGCCTGGCCGACAGTGGGTTCGAAGGGCTTGGTCTGCGTTGCCTGCGCGTGAGCCAGCGATGCGAACAAAAGGAGTGCCGCGGACAGGGCCAGAAGTCGACGTGCGTAACGTACGGACATGGTGGTTCTCTCCCGGAAGAAGATGGCGCGTGCGAGCCAGAAATAGCGCCCCATAGGGTATACCGTTCGGCACAAAATTTCGCAGGCAAACCGCTGAAGGGCCGGCGGCGGACTGGCCGCATCGAACGACTCGGCCGATAACCGGTCAAAGCGGCTTCCGGTTGGGAGGGCGTGTGCCGTCGAATCAGCCCGATTATTACGAGATTCTGCAAATCAGTCCAAACGCTGAGCCCGAGACGATCCACCGGGTGTTCCGGTTGCTGGCACAGCGGTACCACCCCGACAACGCCGAGACAGGCAATGAGGCCCAGTTTCGCGTGCTCAACGATGCGTACCGCGTTCTCAGCGATCCTGAGCAACGAGCGCGGTTCGACATCGTCCACACCGGGCAGCAGCAGGAGCGTTGGCGTCTGGTTGCCAGCGGGGCTGAAGCGGACAACAACTTCGACTCGGAGCGCGCCATTCGACTCACGGTGCTCGAGGTACTCTACACGCGACGCCGCCTTGAACAGGACAATCCGGGACTTTCACCGCTGGATCTCGAGAAGCTGATCGGCCGGGCTCGCGAGCATCTCGAGTTCACGATCTGGTTCCTGGTGCAGAAGAAATACGTGACACGCTCCGACGGGTCCCTGCTGACGATTACCGTCGAGGGCGTCGAGTATCTCGAGAACAACCATACGCTGAGCGCCCAGCGGCGCCTGGGTCCCGGGCCGGTTCAGAAGGCGCCCGCACGCGTCGCGTCGTAGTGTAAAGGGGGCGCCGCTACCCGACCACTTCCTCGATCCGACCCGCATCGTCGATCCGCGCAAGCGGTAGGTGCGGGTTGTTGTGCAGTGGTTCTGCCATCCCGGACTCGAGTCGGACGCTCATGTGAAGCAGGTCTGTCGCAAGAATGGCGCGTCGGTGGTTCGCGTCGATCACGTGATCGCTGATCTCCTGCGCCAATCCGCTATTCGCCGCATTGGCGATGATGGCCGTGCGGTTGATTGGTAGACCGTCACGCCGCGCGTTCTCGAACAGCCAGTTGAGAGAAAGCCAATTCAGGCCGCGATTGCCGTTGCCGCCGCCGACGTCGCAATGCACGCCTCGAAACCAGACTTCGAGCAGCCGGCCCGCGTCCGGGTCGGTTTCCGACAGCCGCGTCAGCGGCAGCGCCAGCCGTGTCTCATCCAGCGCCATCGCGTGATAGCACCGCATCACGTTCGGCGGCATTCCCAAGTCATGCCCTGCGTTGAAGCGGCGCCCCGGGGCGCCAAACTGACCGATGACGTCCCACAGGCCCATGAACCGGATAGACACGCGCGGAAGCTTGCCGGCAAGCTCGTTGGCGAAAGAGACGGCAAGCGCCGCGCCGCGACTGAAGCCGACGACATCGACGACGCTGTCGCCGATCTCGAAGTTGTTCTCGAGCCGGTCGATCGCCTGGCGCACACGGCGATGGCCGCCAATGCCGAACGCTTCGGCCGGTTTGTAACCCACGAAGCCGCGTGAACGCGTGCCGATACCCCTGAGATACAGGCTTCCGATCTTGAGCGCAGGGTCGTCGTTGCGCGGACCGCCCTCGTAGGCACGAAAGAATTGGAGGACACTCGTGTCGCGGCAGTGCCTGTCGAGATCGTCGTCGCCGGTCCCATCGAAGGCGTAGAGTGCCATCGTGCGCACCTCCCACACAGCAGCGAACTCCGGGAGTCGTCCTGCTTCAAGTGTCAACGACGGGAGGTGACGGCAGCGAACAGCCGTGTTCACACGATGTGCAGCATGTGGTCAGTCAGCCAGTGTTGGCGCGGACGTTGAAGTCATTCTGACGGCAGTGGCGGACGCGCTGGTAGCGCAGTCGTTACTGTTGTTCGATTCGGTAGCCCTTGCGCTGCAGCAAGGTCAGCAGCCCGTCGCGGCCAACCAGATGCGCGGCGCCCACGACGACCATGCAGGGCTGCGCCCGGGTCAGGCACGCGTCAATCTGGGGGATCCAGTTCTGATTGCGTTCGACGATGAGCGAGCGGTAGGCAGCGGGGTACTGAGTGAAGTCGCTCAGCAGCGTCTTCTCCAACTCTATGCTGTCCCCGCGCTGCCACGCGGAGATGATGGCCTTGAGACTGTTGCGTGCGGTGTCGGTCTCGCTCAGCGAGCTCAGGAGCAACTGCTCCTGCAGCGACTCGGACATCTTGTCGAGACGATCGATCTGCGATTCTGCCGTTTCCAGTCCAATGATCGCCTTGCCGGCCGCCTTGGCGCGATCGTAGAAGTGCTTGTCGAGACCGAGCTGCGGATCGAGGCCGGCCTTCTGCGCTTCGAGCGCGGCGATCGTCAGCATCACCATCCAGGGCTTCATCACCTGGAACATCTCGATCGGTAGTCCAGAGTCTTTGAGACGCGCCGCCACCAGGGCGGCTGTCTCTTTTGACACGGTGCTGTCGAAGCGCCGTCCGTCGATGTACATCCCTTTCGCGAGAATTGCTGGTGCTGCGGCCAGCGACTCGGTTTCCGCCAGGTCGATCTCCTCGACGAGTGTGCCCGAGGCTGCAAACGCGCGTTCGAACGCGGCGCTCAATGGATACACATCTGCACTCAAGGCATGGACCGATCCCGCCAGGTAGAGGACCTTCGAGCCCGATTGCACTTTCCAGAGGAAGCTCTTGCCGGGAACTGTTTGAGCGGCCGCCACCGCGGCCGTGGCGGCAAGGCACAGGGTAATACCTGCGATTCGACGTATCCGTGTGCCGGCGTTGTGCATGTACAGGATTATCGGCTAATCCTCTTTGCCCCTTCTCTCGGCCAGCCACTGCTCGCTTACCGGCGTGACCTCGGTGCGGCTGGAGCGGCGGTTGCCTCGCCAGACCAGGCGAATGAGAAGAAGGAGCAGAACGCCCAGGCCGACGAAGATCCCGAGATCAGTGTTGCCCATTCAACGGTGGCGGTGGCAACGCTTGTACCTTTGACAGTGATCAGGAGAACGAGGGTTCCGGCACTTCAGCCGGGAAGCGAGGGTCAGATTCGCATCCCGCCGACGCAACTCTGCAACAAGTATACAGTCGTCGCATCCCAACTCCCAATTCCAACTCACAATTTGTCGTCGTGAGATTCGGGTTTTGGGAGTTGGGAATTGGGCGTTCGTCTAGGGAACGATCGCGACCGGCGCCTGCCAGAACGCGACCTTGCGTCCGTTCGGCTCGAGAACGCTGACCTGACAGTCGTAGCGCCCTGGCGACAGTTCGTTCAGCGGAATGCTGAGGCGAATGGGAACTGCTTTTGACCGTGCATCCATGCCATCGGTTACGGCGAGCGGCTGCGTCTCGAGGACTTTGTCGTTTCCTCGCAGGAAGGTGACGAATGCGACCAGCGGTTTCGTCGCGTCGGCCCCGCGTTCGTAAGCCTGGAGATAGACGTACATCTCGCGGCTGCGGCTGAACACGCGAGTGACGCTGGGAAACAGCTTCTCGCCGTCGAACACCAGTGGGTGACTGAACTGCGCCGCGCCGTTCTGGACCGTGTGCAGCGCCTCGGTCATCGGCACGCGCTGGCTGCTCAAGACAACGGAACTGATCGGAAGTCGTACTTCTTCCTTCATCAGATTGGGAACCGTAAACGGCGCCTGGTAGGTGCCGATTCGACCCGTCGTGGAGTCGCGCGCGAGGATCTTGATGACGTACTTGCCTGGCAAGAGTGTGAAGCCGGTCTCGTATTGGATTGGGCGCGTGCCCAACTGGCTCGCGGTTTCTTCACTGAGCTTGATATCCAGTTTGTCGCGGACGTTCTGCATCGTGTAGCCGTAGTTGTCCTTGACCTCACCGATGACATCGATGAGCGTGCGCGCGGCACCGCGGCGTCTCGCCAGCTCCAGCTCGCTTCCAGGGATCTTGACGGCGACGGGGACGAAATACTCCGCGCTATTCAGTTGGAAGTAGTTCACTTCCATCGCGATCGTAATGTCGGTGACGGGATTGTCCAGCATCAGTGCTTCTTCGAGCTGTCGCTCCTTGTCGGCGTCGTTGAACCGCCCGAATGCTTTGTCGGCGTAATAACCCTGTCGATATGCCAGCTCGCCAGCCTTCCCTCCGTTCAACGTGATCCGAACGCGTCTGAATTTCCCGTCGGTATCGGTATGCGTGCTGTAGTAGCCGAGGATGTAGTAGTCGCTGACCGCCTGCGCGGCTTGCACGATGCCGAGCGAGAGATCGTTGTAGTCGAACATCGCCTTTCCGCCCGTGTCCTTGGCGAGCGAATAGAGCGTGTCCTGCGACCTCTGAAAATTCGTCACCGCCGCTTCGGCCAGCTTACCCGTGAACATGCCGGTGCCGCCTGGCGAGGCGCGGGTGGCGTCGCCGAGCGGGGGAGTCGCCACCAACCCGCGAGCATCAATCGGGTTCAACGTGACGTTGGCGCGGATCGCGGCGTTCACCGTCGCGCGAAGCTGGGCCTGGTTGTCGGTGCCATTCAGGCGGATGCCGCTCGCGAAGTAGAGCAGCGTCTTCTGTTCCGGCAGTGGGCGCAGCATCGACACCGCGGTCTGCAATGCGGCGAGCTGACGATCCGTGTTGAAGATGTTGAACTCCGCGTCGTTCTGGCCGAACGCCGTGCCTTCCGGATGATCCGCAATGCCGTCGTTGTTCTGGTCGTCACCGTAGATCAGGATGCCAATCACCTCGCGGAGTGTGTTCTTGTTGTCGGTGAAGTCGGTCTTCACCGAGACGGCGCCGTTCTGGAACGCCATGATCGCGATCAGATCGGCGGGCGTCATCTGCGTGTCGATGTATTTCAGCGCATTCGTGTACGCGCGGATCTGATCCGGCGGAGACATGCCTGCGCCGTCGAAGTAGAAGATCAGAAGCCGGCGGTCCTGGTAGCGGATGTCGCCGGGCGGTGGCGCTGAGATCTGAGTGACGGTCGCGCGCTCCACCTGATTGGTGTCGCCACGGGGCGCGGGTGGTGGCGTCTGCGTCTGCTGATCTCCGTTTGCGATTGGCGCAGGTGCGGCAGCCGCCATTCCCTGCATGCGTTGAAACTCGACGAACGCGATGTCCTGAGGCTGCCCATCCTCGGTCACCGTGAAGTCCTGCGCCGTCAACCCCTCCATCACCTTGCCGTCCTTGTCCTTGACCGTCACGGTCTGCACGATGAGGCGAGTGGTGGCGCGGAAAACCGGTTGTTGAGTTTGTGGAGCGGGTTGCTGTTGTGCGTGCACGGAGGTCACGCCGCTGGTTACGACACACAGAGGCACCGAGGCACCGAGAATTAACAACAATTTCCTCAATGACTCAGTGCGGCGGTGTGTCGTAATCAGGCTGCGCATCTCAGAACCTCATTCGCAGGCTTGTCTGTATCCGTCGCATCTGGCTGGCCGCGCTCGGCAGGCCGAACTGCGGGCTGCTCACGAGCGTGTTGACGCTGGAGTAGGTCACGTGGTTCAGGACGTTGGTGGCGTCGATGCGGAAATCCATGTTGAGACGGCTGCTCCACGGGAACGTGCGCGTGATGCCCGCGTTGAGACCGAACTGCATCGGGCCCGTCCCGGAGTTGCGCCCGGCGTTTCCCCATGCACCGGGCGCCGGCGTCGTGTAGGCGGCCGGATTGAGATAGTAACCGGCTGGTGCGTCGATCGGCGCTCCGGTCAACGACGCGCGAATGGCGCCGGTGAACCCGGTCCCGGGCGTCGTCGCCAGATAGTACGGCGTGAGTGGCAACCCACTGCCTGTCGTCAGCTGACTGGTCATCGTCCAGCCTTTCAAGAGCGAGCCTTGCCAGCCATCGACGAGCGCGCCCCCCGCAACACCGACGCCGGTCGTGTACTGGAACTGCAGCGTCAGCAGATGACGCTGGTCGAAGCTCGATGGCCCGTGCTCCGCCTCGAGGTCGAGCCAGTTCTGCGCGAAGGCCGTCCCGCTCAGGTTCGCGCCGGAATATGAGGCCGCGTCATCCAACGCCTTGGACAACGTGTACTGAGCCGTCGCGGTGAAGCCATTACGCAGCCGGCGCCGCAGCTGCACTTGGCCGGCGTGCCGTGACGACGTGCCGCCGGAGATCAGATAGACGAAGCCGGATGGGCATGTCGCGCACGGATCGACGAATCCGGGAGGATACGTATTGGGCAGGAATTCCTGGATCAGACCCGTGCCTCTCGTGCCCAGATATGTTGCGTTCACCGTCAGCGACGCCGGCAGGTCGCGCTGGATGGAGACCTGCCAGTTGTGCGCGGAACCGATGCGAAAGTCCGGATCGACCGCGAAGGTGTTGAGCGTCTCTCCCTCGGGAGCAACGAATCCATTCGCGAGTGTGAGCGGATTGTCACGGGAGTTGGCGATGCTCAACGCGCGCGAGAGCGGTGGCTGCTGTGCCATGAGCGTCGCGATCGACTGATACACGTTCGTGTTGCGGTAAATGCCGTATCCCGCGCGCACCACGACTGACGATCCAGGCACCGGCCTCCACGCCACGGCGAGGCGCGGCTGCAGCCCGCCCCAATCAGGCCGCATCAGCGACGATGGGAGGGCGTCGCCCGTCAGCGATCCAGTCGGATCCGTGGCCACCACCGGGCTGATCGATTTGAAGCCTGGACCGATATCCAGGTTGACCAGACGATCGAAACGCTCGCTGAGCGGCGACTCATATTCCCAACGCGCTCCCGCGGTGATCGTGAGCGCAGGCCCGACGCGCCAGTCGTCGGTGATGTACGCATCGTACGAGAAGCCTCTCAGATACTTGTCGGCATTGCCGTACGCGATCTGGCTGGTGGCGGGAATACCCAGCAGAAAATCGGCAAAGTCGGCGCCCGATGCGGCGCCGGTGAACGCGAACCCTCCGCGTGGATCCTGCTGCGAGAGAATATCGACATGGTTGCGGCGCACGTCGCCGCCGATCGTGAAGTTGTGCCGGCCGCGACTGACGAACGCATCCCCGCCGCCGCCGTTCGACTCGTTACGCGTGAATCGCGGTAGCGCGTCGGCCAGTCCCGAGATGCCGCTGGCGAAGCTCAGACTCGGTGGCCCCCAGTTCACCGGGTCCTGGTTGTTGCCGTTGATCCCGGCGTCGCCCGAGACGTTCGTCCGATACGCAAAGTACGGCCTCGTCTCATTCGTCTGACGCGTGAATTGATAGCGGAGTCGAAGCGAGGTGAGCTGCGCAAGCCGATGGGTCCAGTTCACCTGCGCGTCGATCGCTGACGCGCGATTTTGATCCTCGAAGCCGAACAGAGTGTTCGAGTCGGTCGTCGTGCGCTGGTAGGACACGTTGCCGAACACCTGGTTTCGCTGATTGACGTTCTGCGTCAGGCGCGATTGCAGGCTCTCCTGCCGCATTGCCGCGAGGACGGGCACTTCGTAGTTGTAATGGCCATCGCTCTGGCGTGAGGGTTGCGGATAGTAGCCAAGCAGCGCGGCGGCTTGCGGACTGATCCGCTCGCTCGGGATCGTGTTGCCGCCAAAGGGAAGCCCCGTCAGCGGGTCCCTGATCTGGATGGGATTGCCCAGGGCGTCACGGCTCTGCGAGAAGTTGCCCGCGCGTTCGAGCGCAGTGGGCATCAACCCTGGCTGACTGAGCGCGTTGTCGTCCGCCACGCGCTGAAATCCCACGAAGACGTTCAAACGATTCTGCAGGCGTGGAACTTTGACGGGCCCCCCGAACGTGCTGAGGAGGTGGACGTTGTAGTAGTCGGGTTTCGGCGTTGGCACGCCAGTCAATGAGTACGGGCGGGCGTCCCATATCGAGTTGCTGAAGAGACCACCGACCATGCCGTTGTAGAGCGCGCCCGGCCGGCGCCGGTTGTTGCCGAAGGCGGCCGGCTGCGCGAACGGTGAGGCCGCGCCGTTGTTCACGCTGCCGTTGATCAGGAAACCATCGGCGGCCGCTGCGGCGTCGGCAGCAGGATCATCGGATGGCGGCGCCGCCGCCGGGCGCGGAGGTGTCTGCGACGGCGTCACGCCGGCGCGCTGAAATCCCGTCTGGGGAGTGGTCCTTGGCACGGGCGGCTGCGAACGCGCCGCGGTCGTTTGATTGCCAGTGGATTGCGGCGCGGCCGCCGGGCGCGGGGGCGGCGGTGGCAGGTTCTTCGCGATCTCCTCGAAGGGCAACAAGGAGAGCTCCCACATCGCGGGCTGCGCCTCGGGCCCAATCGTGACCTCGCGCGTCAGCTCCGCGAACCCTCGCATCTCGATGCGGATACTCCACGCGCCATCCGCGATGTCGGTGAGCCGGAAGATTCCCTGCGCATCGGTCGACGTCGTCAGACGCATGTCACCATGCGTTGCGGTCACGGTGGCGCCAGGAACCGGGACGCTGCCGAAGATGACCTGTCCGTAATACTCCGACGCCGCGCGCACGGATGCGGGCCACGAGCCCACGACGAGCGCCGTGATCAGCAAACACGCGAGTGCTTCACTTGCCCGTCTGCGCATCCCTCGGAGTCCTCCAGCCGTCTTGACCGCCTGGATTCGTGACAATGATTCAAGCCTTCCCTGGTCAAGACGGCTCGCCCCGCGAAGCGGGGCAAAGCCAGCACTGTGACTAGCGAGGCGGTCTCAGGCATGGCCTCGCTAGTCTGCGATCGGTTGTTCGGCCCGATCGATCACGACAACGTCGACCGGGCCACGTTGCGAGTCGAGCTTGAGGCCGAGTTGTTCCTGCAGGGCAGTGAAGATGGTCGGTGAATTCGGATCGACCTGCGGTGGTGCGCCATTCACGAGTGGCGCTCCACCACCCGGGAAGGCCGAGCCGATTCCTTCGGGAGAGTAGGTGAGCTGGAAGTCGTAGTTGCCTGCCAGTTCGGTTTTGTCGAGGACGATGCGGCCGACCATCGGCGAGAGAGCCTGCGCGAGGTTCGTCATCGGCATGCCGCCCACATTCATCCTGCCGGGGCCGATCATGAAGCCGCAGTCCATCTTCTCTCCTGGCTGAGGCGGCGCCGGCGGCGGTCCTCCGCCGCGACGTCCACGCATCCCGGCCGCGCAATCAGTCGAGGACGCACTCAAGTTCGGACCGAGCCTGCCGTCGGGACGTGCCTTCATGAGCGCGTAGATCGGCATGTCGCGGGTTTCTTTGTGGAAGCCCAGCTTGAACCGCTCGACGAGCAACGATTGCAGCATCGGCCGCATCACATCGGCGTTGAAATCACCGTCCGGCGCCTTGGCGATGATGTCGAAACGGTCTGATCCCAGCCAGTCGGGACCGCCGACTATCTGGAAGTCCTGCACGTTGAACGCCTGCCGGAGCAACATGCGCAACGGGACGTTGGTTGCGTTGAAACGGCCAGGCTGCAAACCGAGCATGACGCGGCCGTCACCGGTCTTGTTCGGCTTCACCGACGCGACCTCGAACGCCGGGGCAGGCGGTGTCTGGGCGTCAAGAGATGGACCGAAGACGAATGCTGGCATCGCGAACGCCACGCATGCGGCGGCCATCAGGATCAGTCTCTGCATCGGTGGTCTCCGGGCGCTTGCGCCTTGAAATCCGGCGCACGTCAGATGCCGGCTGTGAACGCAGATTATGACGTTCCGGCCCGGTGATTGGTTCGTAACCTGCCGGACGCCTTCTCTGTTCGACACCGGAGTTCGCAGGCCGGGTGTTGGCCTGGAGAACCGGCCTTTCGAGCGGATCCACAAACCAGGATCCGCCCGACGGATTATCCGGTGACACGTTAATTTTCACTCGGCTTTTCGGCCGAATCCACCACGAGGACGTCGACCATTGCCCTGCGTGCGTCGAGCTTCAGCCCAAGTTGTTCCTGCAACGCCGTCACGAGCGTGGGTTCGTCGCCTGAGTTGGGCGCGGGAGGTGGCCCGGCCGGCGGCGGTCCACCACGTGCGGCGAATTCATTGGTCCATTTGAAATCGAAATCGTATTGGCCCTCGAGCCGTGTTTCGTTGACGACGATCCGATTGAACGCGGTGATCGCCGGCAGACCACCGATCGATCGCGCGAGCTGATCGATCGGCACGCCGTGCGCGAGGAGTCGGCCTGGCCCGAAGATCATCGAGCCGCACGGCGCCTGAGCGTTCGGATCGAGTGGCGAAGGCGGGGCTGCCGGCGGGCCCCCCGCCGGGGGAGCGCCGCGTCGTGTGCCTGGCGGCGGGCACTCGCCATCCGGAATCCTCTTGAGCCCGGAGCCGAGGCGGCCATCGCTGCGTGCGACGACGAGCGCGTAAATCGGAAGCTCGCGTTTCTCTGTGTGGAACGTGAGCTTGAAGCGATCGCGCAGCAGCGTCTGCATCATGAATCGCATCTGATCGGGAGGCTTGTCACCGGTCGTCGCGTTGATGTCGAATCCCGGCGAGTCCATCCACTCCGGGCCGCCGACGACCTGCGAGTCGTGAATGTCGTAGGCCTGCCGAATCAGTCGACGCAGCGAGAGATTGATCCCCTGGAATCGACCAGGTGTTCCACGCGCGCCGAAGCGGCCGGTGTCAGCCGCGGGCCTGACCGACGCAGCTTCAAAGATCGGCGTATCTGCCGTGGGCGGCACGATCTGGGCACTCAACACCATCGTGCCAACGCTCGCCGCGATGGCGGCGGCTGCCAGTGCAATGCGCTTCAACACGTGATCTCCTTTACGCGGACTTACGAGCCCCGAGCCCGAGTCCCGCGTCCCGAACCCCGAGCCCCGACTCTCGCGTCCCGCGTCCCGAGCCCCGAGTCCCGAGTCCTACTTGTCGCCCGGTTGATCTGCCGAATCGATCACGACCACGTCGACGGGCGCGAGTTGAGAATTGAGCTTCAAGCCCAGTTGCTCCCGCACGGCTGCGAAAATCGACACCGCACCCGGCTCCGCTGCTCTGACCGGTTCGGGTCCCGGAAATCCGCCGCCAGGTCCTCGTCCACGAAGCGACGGCTCGTGAGCGAAGCGCAGCTCGTAGTCGAAGCTTCCGCTCATACCAGTCCGGTCCAGGACCATGCGGCCGGTGTATTGCGATAGTGATGACGCGAGTTGCTCCATCGTGACGCCGCCGCCCGCGAGTCGTGTGGGGCCCGTTACTGTTCCGCAGGTCGGGCGTTCGTTGGGTTGTCGCGGCGTCGGCGCGGGCGCCGTGCCGCGCGCGCGGTCTCGGGCGAACGCGACGCAGTCGACAGCCGCCGGCATCAAGGCTGGGCCGCGGCTGCCGTCGCCATTGGCCGGCACGAGCGCATAGATCGGAATTTCGCGTCTTTCGCCGTGCAGCTTCAGGTTGAAACGATCGGCGAGCAGTGACTGCATGCGCTCGCCGAACTCCTGTGGTGCCCCGGCTTGCGCCGACTGCGCCTGGATGTCGTAACGATCTGTGTAGACCCACGCAGGACCGCCGACCAACTGTGCTTCCTGGAGACGGTACGCAAGCCTGATCATCGATTCGAGCGTGACATTCGACGCATCCCAGATCCCGCCGGGGACTATTCGCATCGTCACCCGCATGTCGCCCGTCTTGTTCGGCTTTACGGTCGCGGATGCGAACGATGGCTTGTTGCCAGCATCGAACGGAACAACTGCGAGGACACGCGGCGCTGCGGTAAGCGCTCCGATCGCCAGGGGAGCGGCGAGCGTCATCGCCGCCGTCGACACCAGCAACGTTTTGCCCCACATGCCCAGTACCGCCACCGGGCGGTGCGTCATGATGCGCTCGATGCGCTTCTTCAGGTCGGAACCGGTCACTCCAGGCACGCACGAGAGCGGTGATTCGACGTAGAACTGACACGTCTTGAGGATGCTCTCCGCATAGACGTGTGGCTCGCTGCCGAGGCGCACGACTTCCTCGTCGCAGGCGCGTTCACGTTCATCCACGAGTCGATGGCCGATCCACCAGACCAGCGGGTGAAACCAGAAGAGCGCTTCCACGAGCATGTGGATCGCCGCCGTGAAGTTGTCGCGGCGACGAACATGCGCGAGTTCGTGTGCGAGGATGGCAAGCACCTGAGCATCATCGAGTCGGGTCTCGATGGCGCGTGGCCAAAGAAGCACGGGTCGCACGATGCCGAACACCCCTGGCTCGAGCGACGTATCGGAGATCACGAGCGGCAGCGCGGGCGACACGGCGAGCCTCGTGACAGCGTCATGTATGCGCCCGGACGTGATCGGCGCTCCAGCGTTGACGGCCGCCGATAGGCGTACCCATCGCAGGAGCCACACCATCAGGACGACGGCGCAACCAAGACCCCAGATCGTAGCGGCGACGGCGGTGACGCGGAGTCCGCCGGCTGCGCTCGTCGCGCGTGGCCACACGGAATCGGCCAGCGGTGCCGAGAATGGCTGGCGTGCCGCCTCGATGACGACCGTCCACTCGGCAGGCGTGGGTGGCAGCGCGTGCCGCCATTCGACCTGTGCGCCGAGCGCGGCAAGTGCCGCGAACGGAATCAGGAACTTGACCGACGCAGCGAACCACATCCAATAGCGCGTGTGCGCCGGGATCCGCCGCATCGCGAGCGTCAGCGCTGCGATCGCCGCGGCGACCAGCGTCGACTGCCACAGATGATCACTCACGTAGCCGGCGGTCATCGTCCACCTCGAGCTGTCGATTGCGCACGGCGCGCGCCCTCGGCACGCAGCTTCTTCAGCGTTTGCTCGGCTTCTTTGACGTCTTCGAGTGTGAGGCTGCCGGATTCGATCAGATGGGCCATGACCGGCTGGCTGCTGCCCCCGAAGAAGTCGAGCAGTTCATCGATGAGTCGCCGCTGCGCGGCGCGGCGCGAGACGACGGCTTCGAAGATGTGGGCGTTGCCAATCTTCTTCACGCGCCGGATGGCCTTCTTGCTTTCGAGCCTGTACACCATCGTCTGCACGGTCGTGTAAGCCGGGCGGTCTGCCTCCGCGAAGCCTTCCTGAATCTCGCGAACCGACAAGGCGCCCCGCGACCAGAGCGTTTCCATGATTTGCAGTTCGAGCTTCGTCAAACGAGGGAGTGTCACGGTCGCTCCTATCCGCGTGGTTATATCTACTACACGTGTAGTTTGTTATGCAAGTCTGCGCTCGGAACTCGGGGCTCGGGCTCGGGACTCGGGACTCGGGAGTTCGTAGAGGCGGGTCATTAGACCCGCGTCAATTAAAGAAACCGAATGTTTCGAACGCCGCTCTGCGTCACGAACACGCGGGTGGCGCCCGCGTCGCTATCGAGCGGCCGCACGAAGAAGCCGCTTCCGCTACGACTGTATGTGAGCGTCGTGCCGATGATCTCCTTGCCGTTCGGCAATGTCATCGCCACCCGTCGCCCGCGCGTCGTCGACGAGCGGCGGTCCGTCGACTCGTGCCCGGTGACCGCCGGCAGGTCGGGATCGGAGAGAAAGAACAATGCGTCGAGATGGATCATCGAGACGAACTTCGTTTCGTCCGCCAGCGGCGTCGGCGAGACATGCAGGTACGGTCGCGTCGGGCTGAAGTCGTTCGTGTAGCCGCGGACCGTTCGTCCGTCGCGATACTTCCCGATCACCTGCTGCCATCCTGATGACAGCGAGATGTCGCGCGACGCACTCCATGTCGGAGTTGGCGCCGATACCGATCCGCCGACGAGATCCTCGATTGGCAGCGGACGCCGGAACGCGCACGCGCCCTCCAGGCGAGGGTTGCTGTCGAAGGTGCCGAGCTCATGACAGCGCACGACTCGTGAAGGCACCAGGAACGTACGCTTCGCGACGGCGAATTCGAGGACGATCGTCGAGTCCGCCTTGAGTTCGCCAGTCGTTTCGAACAGCACCCCGCCGGAAGAGATGTCGATCACGCTCACGTCCTGACCGTACTTCACGCGTGCCGTGCGCAGGCCGCGCAGTTCGCTCGCGATGAATCGGCGATGGGCTCGTCGTTCGGTCGGCGTCTCGGTCGTCACGTGTTCCGCCAGCATGCTGATTGTCGCTCCTCGCCGTTTCGTGGGCAATCCTGAAGCGCCGGACGACCCACGACCGACAAGTGCAGAAGCGCGAAAACACGGGAAGAATTGGTCCCTGGTCCACACGGCACCAAGGGGCCAGCGGACTCGGGACGGACCTCGCACCGAGGCGGGGAACCATCGACGATGGCCGGCCCTACGGTCGGAGCGGAGGCGGATTGGTCGCGCCGTTCGCGCCGGCGCGAGTGATGACGTTCATGGCGAGTGCGATCATCGATCCGACGTCCGCGGCGTTGGCAGGCAGGACCAGCGTGTTGCTGGACTTGGCGAGCTCGCCGAATTGGGCGATGTACTGCTCGGCGACGCGAAGCTGCACCGCCTCCATACCGCCCTGCGTCTGCATGGCG
>JBKPNV010000122.1:0-18839 GCA_046732795.1 Acidobacteriota bacterium | reverse complement strand
TGGCGCAGGCCGAGTTGCTCGAGGCCAAATCCCCAGACGACGCGAGTCGTGTGCGTGCAGCCCATGTGCTGACCAGCACGCTCGCAGCACTGGGCACCGTTCGCGAGATCCGCCAGCGCTCCGAGCTTGCGGCCGGCTGATTACTCCCGCTCACAGTCCAATAACGGGTCGGCACCCACCGACCCTGGCTCAATCCCAGACACCAACTCAGAATCGTAATTTGAGTGTCAGCTTCTTGGCGAGGAGCGTTGGCGTTTCGTCAATGATTTGGCGTTTTTCGCGGGTTGCGTTCTCCGCGGCATCTCGTGGCGCAACCCGGACGAGCACATCCAAATACCTGTGGGCGCAGCTAGTTAGAGCGTTTTCCGTCACGCCGTTGCACTGAGATGCGCGTCGATTCGTCGCGTTGGTACCGCGGTTGCCTTACATGGCGCCGGAGGTCACACTCATGCGCCCCCAGATTGGTTCCGAGAATCCGCGCGTTATCGCCAGCATTCCTTTCGTAGAACAGCTCGCCCGACGTGTTGCGGCCACGATGCCCCACTCGATCGATATTGGAGATCTTGTCCAGGATGGTGTGATTGGGCTCATCGACGCAGCGCACCGGTTCGACGAGGCGCGCGGCATAAAGTTCGAGACGTTCGCCGAACGTCGCATCCGGGGAGCCATGATTGACGCTCTGCGCAAGGATGCCTGGCCGCGAGGGGTTCGCCGCCAGCGGCGGGAGCTCGAAGCCGCCCGCGAGGAGTTGAGACGGGAATTGGGTCACGAACCGTCTCTGGCGGATCTCGCCGCCAAGGTGGGTTCCGACGAAAAGCGCCTTGGCCGAACGATCGTTCGAATCAACGCGATTGAGTCGACTTCTCCCCTCGCCAACAACGAACACCTCGACGAGTCGACCCTTCCGACCGCCCTGATTCCTTCTGAGCCCGAACAGCCTGACGCCGCTTACGAACGGCAGGAAACCAAAGATCGGGTGTGCGCCGCGATCGCGTCGTTGCCGCCCCGTGAGCAGAAGGTGATTGGCCTCTACTACTACGGTGAGGCCACGATGAAACAGATTGGCGCCGAAATCGGTGTGAACGAATCGCGCGTTTCGCAACTCCACGCGCGCGCCATCCGTCGCCTGCGCGACGCCCTCGCAGCCATGATGCCGGGCGTAGAGATCGCGAAGGTCATGCGCACGGCGATTCTGGAATTCCAGCAGAAGCCGCGCATGGCAAAAGCCACGCTCGAGAGTCGCAGCACCATCGATAGCGTGGCCAGACCTGGCGTGGTGGTGAACTACGCCAGCGCCTCGCGCACGCTGCGCAGCAAGTCGCCAAGCCGAAAGGGTTTGGCCAACCAGCGGCAGCCGCTCTCTTCGAGGAAGCGCTCGGCATCGACGGCGGCGACGTCCCCCGTGACGAAGATCACTCGTCGCGCGAGCACGGGACTTGCCGCGGCGATCGCGCGGTAAAGCGCCATTCCGTCGATCCTTGGCAGCTTGAGATCACAGATGACAAGGTCGTAGCTACTCTGACGCACGCGGGCGAGGGCCTCTTCGCCGTCGCCCACGTGATCCACTTGCAATCCAGCGTCGATCAACGCCTCGCTCACGGCAAGCGCCAGCGCCCTTTCATCCTCCACCAACAATACAGACGCTTCTCTTGTCGCCTCGCCGTTCGAATGTGACGCACGGCGAGTCTTGGACAACGTGTCTGCCGTGCTCACTGGCAATTCAACTGTGAAAGACGCGCCGCCATCTGGCGAGGAATCGACCCGAATGCTGCCACCATGCTCCTGGACGATCGCATAGGCGACGGTCAACCCGAGCCCTGTGCCCTTCCCCGTCTCCTTGGTGGTGAAGAACGGGTCGAAGATCTTGCTCTTCACTTCCGGCGGTATTCCGGGCCCATCGTCGCTGACCTGAAGCGCCACCGCGTCGTGTTCGGCGTCGTGCCACGTCCTGATTACGAGCGATCCACGTCCGTTTGCAGCGAGCATCGCCTGCTCGGCGTTGATGACCAGATTGAGGAGGACCTGCTGAATCTGATGCGCGTCCGCAAAGACCGGCGGGAGGCCAGACGCGAGCGCCGACAGCACTTCGATGTTGAGGGTACGTTGCTCGTACGGACGCAACGCCATTGTCTCCTTCACGATTTGATTGAGGTCGATGAGTGAGCGGGTCGACTGGCGTTTGCGCGCAAATGTCAGCAGATTACGAACGATGCGCGCGGCACGCTCCGACTCGCCAAGAATGACATCGAGGCCCCGCCGCGTGGTCGCATCAGCTGCTCTTTCAGCCAGTCGCTCGGCCCAACTGAGGATCGTCGCGAGCGGGTTGTTCAGCTCGTGCGCGACACCAGAGATGGCCTGCCCAAGTGCCGCCATTTTTTCGGCCTGAAGTAATTGCAGGTACAAGTCGCGCGATTGATCGTCGAGCCGCTTTCGTTCGCTGACATCTCGCAGCAGCGCCTCGACTCGCAATGCTGTGCCGCGAGCGACGCGGTCGGCGCGCGCGGTGACTTCGACCCAGACGGATTCGCCGTCACGTCTGACGAGGCGCAGCAGATAGTCGCTTACGGATCCTTCGTTCACCAGTCTGGTGAGGAACGCCGTGCGAGCGTTGGCATCCACGAAGCGCTCCGGCCGAAAGAGGACAACCTCTTCATCGGGAGTCTCCGGTGGATAACCGAGCATGATCTTGAGGTGCGGATTGGCGGCGACCGTCCCGCCGCTGCTGGTCTCGATTGGACGGCTGATGGTGCCGATGTAGACGCCCTCGTGCACTGCCTCGAAGAGGCGTGCGAACGCAGTAGCGCGTTGCCGATCGGGAATATGTCTCGAGTCTGCCGGCACGACGAGGCGATTATAGGCGGCGCCGCAGGTCCGCCATTCGACTAAGGTCGCGGCGTTGGTGTCGACGATGGAAAGTGCGACGCGTATTTCTTCTCGATTGCCGCGCGAATCTGTTGAACCGAGCTGCCCGTATTGAACAACGACATCGCATCCCTGCCGACATCGAGACAAATCGCGCAGCCGATGCCGTGCGGCTCCCATTCCGTGACCGTTCCGTTCGCCGTTCGCGCCTTCACGAAGCAGTCATGATTTCCGTTATGGCCCATCCGCTCGCACCCGCAATAGCAAGGTACGTGCTGCAGCACTTCTGGATGGCGAGCGGCAAATTCGTACACCTGTTGAACGATCGCCATGGGACGCGATGGAGTGAACGGCACCGGCGGCAATGCGGGCAGAGGACCGGTATGAGCCTTGATCGGAGCGATCCGGTTCGAGGTACCTGTGGTAGCGGCTGCCTGAGAGTGCACGTGCTGGCCCGCTACTGCGATGGGCGCGGACGATGATGCCGCCACAGCCAGACATGCTGAGGCGATGAGGCCGCGGATCTTCATAGCAGGATGGTAGCCCATTTGGGTCCCACGGGCGGCATGAAGCGTGTGCTGGCTGCCGCCGATAACGGAAGAAGCACAAAAGCGTGCAGGCATGCCCTCCCACGCATATGTGGGCTGACGCGCCGGCAAGTGAGGACCCCATGCGATTGATGGGGCGCAATGATGTCGTCCTCATGGTAGGGCTGACCATTGCGCTGTTCGTAATTTTTTCGGCCCCGGTCTCGCACTTTCTCGATTACGTGAGGGAGATCGAGATGACGCGCGGCCTCCATCTGGTGCCGGCGCTGTTCATACTCGCCACGATTTTCAGCTTCCATCAGCTGCGCAAACGGCAGGAAATGCGCGACGAAGCGCAGAACGTGGCGCGCGCCGCGAGAGAAGCCACCGAGCGCGCGGCAGAGATGTCCAGGCTCGTCGCGTTTGGACATGCGCTCGCAAGATCAATGGACAATGAATCGAGCGATTCGATCGGGGACGTCGCGGCGGGCCAGGTCCCATTACTGGCTCCCGGACGCGCCGCGTGGGTGATGACCCGCACGCGAGGAGGTCATTGGGAGTCGATGATGGCCGTCGGCGAGTCGTCTCCCGCGGATCGGGAGCGTGCGGCACGCCGGGCGCTCGGTGAAGGCGAGCCGCTGGTCGGCGTCGTATCGAGCGACATTTGTTTCCCCATGATCGTGGCGGGCGCACCCGAGGGCGTACTTGGCGTCGCTCCCGAACCACCGCTCACCGAGCATCAGCGCAACATTCTGAGCGCAGCCGCGGCGTTGCTGGCCGTATCGCTGAAGAACTCTCAGTTGTTTCGTGAGGTGCGCGAGAACAGCGTCCGCGATGCGTTGACGGGCTGTTTCAATCGCGCACACGCGGTGGAAGTGCTCGACGCGGAGATACGTCGTGCGCGTCGATCAAAGCTGCCACTGTCGTTGATCATGTTCGATCTCGACAATTTCAAGGAGATCAACGATCGCCACGGACATCTGTGTGGGGATGCCGTACTCGCTGCTGTGGGTACGAGAATGAAGTCGGAACTACGTGGTAGCGACCTGAAATGCCGCTACGGCGGTGACGAATTCATGGTCATCCTGCCGGACACGCCTTTGGCAGGTGCCAAGCAGGTCTCAGAGAATCTGCGGACGGCCCTCGAGTCACATCAGATTACGTGGAACGCGGATCACGTGAGAGTGACGGCGAGCTTTGGCGTCGCCCTGGTGAATCCGACCGATCTGGATCCACTTGCCGCGATTGCCCGGGCGGATGCGGCACTGTATCGAGCGAAGGAGCGTGGTCGCAACGACGTCGTGGCCGAGGAGCAGCCGACTCTCGTCTAACGGAGGGTGTCCTTCGGCGTCGCCCGCACAGCCGGTCCCAGAGCAAACGTCATCGTTCCGTCCACCACGACGCGCCCGTTGACACGTGCGAACCCGTCGAGCTGACCGACGCGGCTTCGCAAGCTCTTGACTCGCGCTTCGATTTCGACCACATCGCCCGCATAGACCGGTCGCCTGAACCTGACCCGCTCAATCCCTCGAAACAATGGAATTCGTCCGCGATTCTCGGGCTTCGACAAAATCAGGATGGCGCCAACCTGCGCGATGCATTCGGTCAGGATTGTGGGCGGCAGGGCAGGTGGTTCCCCGGGTTGGTGCGCAAGATACCGCTCGTTGAGGGAGACATTCTTGACACCGACAATCCGTTTGTCCGGCTCCAGCTCGGTGACGCGATCGACTAGCAGAAAGGGATAACGATGCGGGAGGATGTGCTCGATGACGGTGTAATCCAGCGGCAAGCTCAAAGGATCCATGAGAGCCCAGTATAATTCGCTAGCCCGCCGCCTGTCGGCCCATTCAGCCAGCAATGACTGACCGCATACCCGATCAACCCTGGGATCCCCGGCTCCAAGGCGGGGCGCGGATGGCGACGGACACCGAGCTGCTCTCGACGCTGTTCGATTTGGGACGCGAAGTCACGTCCGTGCTCGACCTCGAGGAGTTGCTTGCCAAGATTCCTCAGCTCATCGCGAGGCTGACCCGATTCAGCGCTTTCTCGGTCTACCTGCTCGACGAGAAGCGACAGGAACTTCGGATTGCGTACGCCGTCGGGTATCCCGACGACGGCGCCGGCATTCGGCTACGGATTGGCCAGGGTGTGGTGGGCGCGGCGGTGCAAGAAGGACGGCCGATCCTGGTGAACGATATACGTCGCGAGCCTCGCTACAGGGGTCCGTTACGGAACATGCTCTCTCAACTCGCCGTTCCGCTGCGGCGCAAGGGCCGAGTGATCGGCGCGCTCAACCTGCTGAACGAAGTCGAAGGCGCGTTCACGCCCCAGGACGAAGCGCTTCTGCGGCAGTTCGCTGCGCACGTCGCCGTCGCGATTGAAAACGCGCGCCTGTTCGAGTCCGAGCGCCACTACGTCGACACGCTTGAAACGCTCGCCGAAATCGGGCGCGAAATGTCGTCGATCCTCGACCTCGACGCGCTGCTGACGCGGATCGCGAGCCTCACGAAGCGCCTCATCGATTACCGCACATTCGGCATCCTCCTGCTCAATGAGGACACGCTGCAGCTGGAGATGAAGCTGGCAGTCCGCTACGGTCAAGGTGCGGAGTCGAAGAATTTCCACCTTGGCGAGGGACTGGTCGGATGGGCCGCCCAGCACAAAGAGCCCGTGCTCGTCGCCGACGTCTCACAGGATCCTCGTTACATCAACCTGGTGGCCGACGCTCGATCAGAGCTCGTGATCCCGATGCTCATCAAGGATCGCTGCATCGGCGTCTTCGACCTCGAGAGCCCAGAGCTGGACGCCTTCAGCAAAGAGCATCAGGAACTTCTGACGCTGCTGGCCAGTCAAGCGGCGGTGGCCATCGATAACGCGCGGCTCTATGAAGAGGTGCGACGCAACGAGGAGCGAATCGAAAGGGAACTTCGGTTTGCTCGGCGCGTGCAGCTCGCATTGCTCCCAACTGAACTGCCAAAGACGGTTCGTGATGCCGACGTCGCGGGTCGATTCGAATCGGCGCACGAGCTCGGAGGTGATATTCACGATTTCCTGGCGCCGGAACCGAATGCACTCGTCGTGGCAGTCGGCGATGTCTCTGGCAAAGGTGCGCCAGCCGCACTCTATGGGGCGTTTGCAGCGGAGCTGGTCCGCTCGCGCACCACGCGGCGGCGGTTTACCCCCGATCGCTTCAGTGTGTCCGGCGTCCTCCAGGCGATGAACACGACGTTGCACGAGCGGCAACTGGAAGAGTACTACTGCACCCTCTGCTACGCCTTCTTTGATTTCTCCCGACGCATCGTTACGCTCTCGAACTCCGGGTTGCCGTATCCCATCCATTGCTCGGCGTCGTCTTGCGGCCAGATCGAGTTGCCGGGAGTGCCACTCGGATCGTTTTCGGGCGTGACGTACGACGAGGTGAGCATCAATTTGAAGCGAGACGACATTTTCGTGTTCTGCACAGACGGTATCTTTGAAGCGCTGAACGAAGGGGGCGCCGAGTTCGGCGCGTCTCGTCTGGCAGATGTGGTCAGTCGATTCCGCGACCGATCTGCTCGCGCCATCGTCGATGCGATTTTCGAGGAGACCACAGCGTTCCGTGGAGCCAGACCCCAGGGCGACGACATGACAGCTGTCGCCGTGAAGATCATCGCCTGAGCGACTGGTGTGAAACGAGGTCGCGCACGGATCGTGAATGGATCAGGGGCCGGAGTACGGCGATGCCAGCGCCTGCCTGAAATACGTACTCCGGTGACCCGGCGCGACCTGCCACGGACTTGTTCAAGATGCGTGCCCCTGCCAGTCACAAGGAATTGCGCCAAAACTCGCAATTGTTCTGAACGATGCGTCATCGTCAGTGGGCGGCCTGACGTCGTGTCGAGGTAGCGCTCGACCTCCGCGGGCGACACGTGACGCCAACCCTAGACAGGGAACGACCGTCTGACTAGCTGGAAGGTCGTCAAATCGCGTCGACCGCAGGGGGCTCAATCATGAGGAAGGTTGTTTTCGCGGGCGGAATTGTGGTCGCGATCACCGCGCTGGCGGCGGTCTATGCGACACGCGTCGACGCACAGGATCGAAGCCGCGTCAATCTCCAGGGCGGGTTCCTGCTGGGTCCGGGCTCGTCCATTGGGGTCACTGCGCGCGACTCGGATGCGGGCGTTGTCGTAGAGGAGGTAAGGCCGGACAGTCCTGCGTCTCGTGCGGGCCTGAAGGAAGGAGACGTCGTCAGTGAATTCGACGGCGAGCGCGCGCGGAGTGCGGCTCAGTTTTCGCGGCTCGTTCGAGAGACGGCGCCTGGGAAGACGGTAAAGATGTCTGTTCTGAGGAATGGAACGACAACGGTGATGGACATCGCACCGGAGAGACAGGATGCAGCTGTCATGCGATTCCCGAATCTGACCCGTGACGACCTCGATCGCCACTTGCAGGCCTTGCCACGGGATTTCAATTTCGACTTCGATTTCGCGGAGCCCTGGCTGAGTGTCTACTCACCGCGCCGTCTTGGAATGACCGTCACACCACTCAGCGATCAACTCGCAGCCTACTTCGGCGTCAAGCAGGGCGTTCTCGTTTCCGAGGTAGAGGTGGGTTCGGCCGCCGAGACCGCGGGACTCCGAGCGGGTGATGTGATCACCGCGGTCAAGGGTCAGGCAGTGTCTTCATCGACCGATCTGGTGAGAGGACTGCGTGAGGCCGGACCGACTGTAGAGATCCGCGTGACGCGTGAACGTAAGGAGCTCACCTTTTCGGCAAAAATGCCAGAGCGCTCACGCGCGTTCGTTCGGCGAGGTGGGCGGGCTATCTAGCTGGTTTCGAAGCAGTTACCCGCTCGAACGGAAGGACTTCGGCCGGCAGCATCGAGCTGCCGGCCGGCCACGCACCCAGGACGGTGACCAGTTGGGCGGAGATCAACGTCGTCACCGCATTTATCGTCGCGTCTGTTTCACGGCCCGGCCCAACCTCAATCGCCAGGACGCCTATGCATCGGTCGACGCCGAGCAACGGCGCAACGATGGCTGACTGGGAGCCTGGCCCTCCAGACACACTCTGGATAGTCGATGTTCTCCACGCGGCTGCGGCGGCGTTCGGAGCAGAGGGGCCAATCGGCCCGAGCTGTATCAGTTGCCTCGAGTCGTACCCGTGCCACGCAACGGGAAACATTTCCTCGCCAGCAGCCATCCATACAACGATTCCCGAGGCGTCCAGCAGAGTCGCGGTTCGTACCAACAGACCCCGCAGGTCACTCTCAGTTCGCAGTCGGCTGATTGCCGTGCACAACGCAGCCGTTTCTTGGAGATCGATCGTAGATTCAACGCCCCTTTCCGGCGGAACCGATTCAGGCGGGGTGCTCGGAGGCAGATGATCGGCTGGGGCGATGGACGTGACTTCGTCCGACAACGCAGTGGTCGGCCTGCGCGTAGAGCGGACGAGGGCCCAGGCAAACAGAAGCGCGACGCCGGCCAGCACAGTCCACGCCTCTTTCAGATCGTTGGACCTGCCATCTGACACGGCGCTTGCTTCGGCCACTCGCAGCTTCCGCAACTGTTCTCGCAATTCCTGACGCGTCCGTGTCGTCTCAGTAAATAGGAGGTCAGCCGCCATCAGGTCGAGATCCGCGAGCATATTCTCTCGTGCGCGCGCATCGACCTCCGCGAGGGAAGCCGCCCCGTTGGCCAGCTCGCCGGCAGACGGCGCTCCGGCCGCCAAGAGCTCTCCAAGCAGCCGTGTACTTTCAGAGACGATCTGCCGGACGCGGCCGCTGGTGGCTGTGAGCGTCTCTTTGTCGATTCGGCCGGATGCGACGTAGGTCAGTTCGTCGCGCGTCAGTTCATCCAGGAGAGCTTCCAGCCGATCGATGCGGGCCGCAGACCGTGTGCCGGCGGCTTCGACTCTGCCGACGTGCTGGGCGAGAGCCCAAGTCCACGCAACGCTGCCGGCTCCGGTGGTAACGAGGATGGCCGGAAGAAGGAACCGGAGGATCCGCGTCTTCATGTGGTCCGAGACAGGATACCAAGGAATCAGAATTCGATGTGGGTCTGTACGATAACTCGGTTCTCGTCGGGTCTTGTCGACAGACTAGGGACTGGGAGGACGGTTAGCGGATGCTGTCTTTGGATGCAGGATCACGTAAGTAGGTAAACCAACGGCGTCGAATCGGGCCATGATCGATCGAGCTGGTTCTTCGTCTGGCTGCTCCGCCTGATACTTCACTCTGACATAGCCGTCGAGCGCTGCCTTGACGCTGTCATCCGCCAGGGTTGTCTGATCCATCACGAGACAGTTCTTGCACCACGTGGCCCACATGTCGACGAGCACAGGTTTTCGTTCGCGTTCCGCGACGGTCAGGCCCTCGGCGAGTGAAGCGTACCAGCCAGCCTTGAGTTTTTCTTCAACACTCGACGCCACCGCGCGAGCATCGACCCAGCGATCTGCGAAGAGACCGTACGCGAGATAACCGTAATAGGCAGCGGTAGCCAATATGAACACGCCGAAGGCTTGCTTGACGCGAACCATCCACGCACCAGGCTTGGGTAATGCCGTAAGCCCTGCGCCTGCCAGTGGCCACGGCACAGCCATACCGACCCCAAGCAGGAACGGCAGCGCCAGCGCCGCGATGGTGCCACGGGCGTACAGGTCGCTCGAGAACAGCACCACCTGAATGACGACCGGAGCCACGCACGCCCCCGCCAGCAAGGCGGCTACCGCTCCCATCAGGAACGCGAGGGCGACACTCCCCCGCTTCGCCGGATCTGTCCCGATTGCCCCAGAGAATCGAGAAAAGTCGATCTCGAACACATCGAACATCGCGAGCGCGAGTGCCACAAAGATCGCGGCGATTCCCAGGTTGAACCAGGGTGAGGCGTTAATTGTTCCGAACGATCCGGCAGTCAGAATGACGACGAGCCCGAGGATTCCGTAGACCAGGGCCATGGCGCCGCCATAGGCGCCACCAAGGAGGAACCCGCGCGCCCGCGAACCGCTTCCCGCCCCCGCTCCGATGATCGCAAGGTTGATGGGAATCATCGGCAGGACGCAAGGTGTGAGGTTCAGCGCCAGGCCACCGAGTAACACGAGCAGCAGGATGGCGAGTGGACCTCGTCCCTCAAACAGTCCCCGCTGCTTTACCCCGGTTTCCGCGTTTCGCACGAACTGAAGGAAATCATCGACGTTCTGATACCCGCCCGTGCTGGCGGCGACAGAGAACTTATCGAGAATGGCGGTCCCGCTCTCGCCATCACTTGGTGGAAGAAATGGGGCGAGTAGCGGTGCAGAACCTGGCGCACGACCATTTCCAAAAGCGATCCCTTTGAAGACCGCAGCGTAGCTGGTTGGGCGATCAGCGCCGCTTTTGACGACATTCAGTGTCCAGAGAATGTCGGTCGTCACAGGCGCGTAGCACAGCCTGTCGTCGCATGCCTGGTACCGGAGATGACCTGGCACGTCCAAACGGCCAGTCGGCATCGTCGCAGCCACGTCGAACTTCACGCCAATCGCGAATTCGTGCTCGAAAACCAGTAGCGGTTGCGCCTGACCGATCTGAGCGAACTCAGTGGCTTGCGGGAAGACGACCTCGCTGACCGTGACACCTTCGGGCGCGTCGATAGTGAGCACAGTCGGAATCAGGGTCGGGTCGCGCGGCGCATCGGATTGAACGTGAAACCGATCGGGAATTCGGACTTGGAGCGCGGCACGAACTGGCGCGCCCGGCGCGGCATCAGACTCGACGAGAGGCAGCAGCTCAGCCTTGACGCCGCGAAGCTGCGCGACAGAATTCTGCGGTAGCAGAAGCAGCAGCGCGACTGTCGCGACCAGCGCACGCACGGCTAGCCCACCGGCTTCAGCGGAATGTACGCGGCGACGCTTTCCATCTGAACGTTGTGTCCTTTCACGGGCGGGAGGTCCTGGTACAGGAAGTCCCACTTCCAACGTTCCGACGGATTGGACGCCTGCAGCCAGTTTCGAGCGGGAACTGGTCGTGTGAATGGCACCTTGTCCGCATCTGTGTAGGCTGATGGCAATGCCCCGGCGATGGCCATGCGTACGTCGCCACTTGACTGATAAGGGAGCGAGAGTCCCAACAGACGGCCCAGCATCGCCAGGATCTCCCAGTCCTCCATGGCTTCTCCCGGAGGAGCGATCGCTCGTGAGGCACCTTGCACTTTCCCCTGGTCGTTTGTGTAAATCGCGTCCTTTTCAACCCACGCAGCACCGGGCAACACGAAGTCCGCCGCCTCTGCAAGGGATGACATGACGACCCCCTGCACCACAAGGAGGGAAAGCGCGCCACTCTGCCGCGCGGACACTATCCAAGACACGTCGCCAATCGAACCATCGGGTCCTGGATCCAACACGTACAAGGCTTTGACGCGTCCGGAGTTGACTGCGCTTCGTAGCGCCGCGACGTCGGCATCGTGACCGTTCCCCTGGCTGACGGCAAAGCCAACGTCACGCGCACCGTTGACGTTCGGCGCGTCGGTCGAGGGAACGATGAACTGAGCCCCCGCGGGTTGCTTCTTCGGGCTGTTCTTCCATGTCACGGTGACCGCGGCCATACCGTCGCCTCCAAGCAGCCCAGTGACGACGCCTTTGAGGACGAAGAGCTCCTCTGTCGCGGCATGCGCCGAGACGAGGAAGCGGACAGAAGACGGATCTGCGGACCCTGCGCCTTGAATTGCATCCCTCAGCCTCGGGCCGACATCATGCCAGGCCAACGGTTCCAGTCCGGTGAGCGTTCGCACCATCGGGCGACGTAGTCGCGCTGCGCCTTCGACCCAGTGATAGCCGAACCGGCCGATGTCGCACATCCAGTACCCGTTGACCTCGGGGTTGAGTCGAGGAGTCATCCGGATCAGCCGTGATCCCTTTGCCCACTCAGGTTTGGCTTTTTGCCATGCGCTCGTGTTGCATCCCTTTGAGCACATCGTGCAGATCGTGTCGACGACACCGGGGTTGTCCCAGGGCCGGCTCTTGAACCGGTACTCCTTCGTCGTGATCGCTCCAACCGGACAGACATCCATCAGGTTGCCTGAGAGGAGCGAATGAACACCCTCTTCCCGGAAGGTCGCGATCTCGCTCCCATTGCCGCGATCGGCGATGCTGATTTGCGCGTCTCCATCGATCTCGCGCATGAACCGGATGCACCGCGTGCAGAGAATGCAGCGGTTGCGGTTGAGCATCAATGTCGGACCGAAGTCGACGTCTGCTTTCACTCCTTCGCCGTCGAAGACGCGACGCGGAAAGTCCATCCGGCTCTCGGCGGGTCCGAAGGTGTAAGAGAAATCCTGCAGCGGACACTCGCCGCCCTTGTCGCACACCGGGCAGTCGAGCGGATGGTTGACGAGAAGAAATTCCAGGACACCGGCACGCGCGGCGGTCGTCTCGGAGTCACGCGTCGTGACCACCATGCCTTCGGTGCAGAGGGTTGAACACGAGGTCTGCAATTTCGGCATTTTCTCGATCTTGACGATGCAGACTCGGCAAGAGCCATCGACGGCCAGTCCGGGATGGAAGCAGTAGTAAGGGACGGAGATTCCGGCTTCGATGGCAGCCTGCAGGACAGTCTTTCCCTTTTCAACCCTAATCTGGCGCCCGTCAATGGTCAGCGACACCGTTTCCATATCCGGTCGATCATATCCCGAGGGTCGTCCGGCCGCCTACCCTTCCACGAACTCGGCGAGGGCTGCGGAATCCTGATTGATCTGGACACGGCGAACGGTGCTCTCAGCCGGGATGGAGCGCTCGACCTGAGCGTCGGTGATCGGCACCATTACTGTGGATGTCCGGCCGTTGGAATAGGTGAGCGTGACGGTTACGGGAATGTCGAAAGCCTGCTCACCCATCTGCTCAAATCGGACGATGACCTGCTTGTCGCTGAGATGCATGCTGTACTTTACGCGCGGAATGCCGCTGCCGTAAATCCAGCGCTCGAAGAAACGATCGAGGACACGTCCCGACTCGGCTTCCATGGCGCGCTCGAAATCCTCCGTGCCCGCCTTCTGATAGCGCCGGTCCATGTAGAACCGTCGCAGTCCTCGAAAGAACACCTCGTCTCCGAGCAAGCGCCGGAGCATGTGGAGTACCGCAGCGCCTTTGTTATAGACGAGCGCTCGAAAAACGCGCGGGTCGTGCTTCACATGTCCGAGCCGCGATCCGAGATGCACGGGACCCTGGTCCGACTCGGAAAGCGACCAGCGACGAAACTGCCGCAGCATATCCGTGAACACGCGATCGCCGCGTGTTTTCTGCGCGTAAAGCGCAGCAAAGTACTGGGCGAAGCCCTCGCTAATCCATTGCTCGTGATAGTTCTTCCATCCAATGGCCTGCCCCCACCACTGGTGGGCGAGCTCATGAGCGAGGAAAAACTGCGGGAAGTTGTCAAAGGATGCCGGATCACCGCGCCAGTTCGCCGTTGCAAAGGCGGTTGGCGTGTTGAGGACCGCGAAGTAACCTGGACTATGCCCGCCCGGCAAATCGCTTTCGAGGAGCGCGATGGCAGCCGACGTATACGGCGCATCGCCCATCAATGAAGAGTAGAACTGCAAGATGGCTTCGGCGTCCTGCGGCACTTGCCGGCTCTGAGAGCGAAGGCTGTTCTGCGCCGCGACAGTGACAGCGATCGAGTCCACTCCCGAACCCGGGTCAGTCTGATTCTGGATGACGACCCGGCCTTCTCCGATACGCCACAGCCGCGTGATGACAAGCGCCAGATAACGCACCGGCTGATCGGCTCGGAACGCGAACGCCGGACCTTCTGAGCCTGCGAGGATGTCGCGAAGCGACACGACGTCGCTCGGCTGAACTGGATGGCCGCTGCCCATGCATGTGTAGCCAGGTGGCACAGAGATGCGAAGCGAGGCCGTCGCGTAATCCGGAACCGGGTTCTGCGGATACCAGTAGGACCGGTTGCTCAGGAGCAGCGCCGGCTCTCTGGGCTCGACCGGCGCTTGCTCCTGTGCGTCGGAGGCAACAGCAATGGTGTCGGAGTCGAGCTCCTGGTTTGGGACGGCCCCGACGTAGGTAATCACCAGCGTGAGATCCGAGTCCTGAAGCAGCGTGCGAGGCAGGTTTACCACAACGGTGTTCTGGCCTCGAATTCGAAGATGCAGCAAGCGGCCGTATTCGACGCTCGTGACACTGGACACTGCCAGCGTCTCCGCCAATCGCAGCCTGACGCTTGGCAGCGCCGTCGACCGAACCCGAATGAGCAGCCTCGCTCGACCACGCAAAGTTCTGCGTTCGGGATCGATTGACGCATCGATGTTGTAGTCCAGAACGTCGTAGTCCCGCAGGGCATCGTCGCTGTAGAAGCGCCCGCGTGCCGCGAGCTTGCCGACGGAGGCATAGAGCGCGAGCGTAAGGCGATCCTTTCGACGGAACATGCTGATGTCTTCGGCCTGTTCAGCAGTAAGCGTGTAGGTCAGTGTGTCGAAGCGGCGTGTATCGATCTCCGCAACGAAGTCACCAGTGGGCGGGAGCAGAAACCAGTCATCCGAGCTGAGGTCCTGCAAATCGACGTTGAACGATTTCGCGGCGTGCTCCGCAAACACGTCCTCTGCGCGTTTGAGATGGCGTGAGTCTGCAGCCGCTTCCGTCAAACTCGAAACGGACACACGTTGGCTGTAGTCGGACGGATTGATGCGGACGAACGCGGATTCAAAAGGTGAGCTCAGCGTGTCATTACCGGAAAACAGGCGAAGCTGCCCTCGCTCCGGCGCGGACGTTGGTGAAAAGGTCATCACGCCGCGCCCCAGAAGAATCAAGCCCGTGACGCCGTCATCGCACTCCACTCGGAACACGGTGCCTTCAGACAGTTGCAACACGAGATCCTCGGCTGTGATCTCGAGATTGCGCGCCGCCAGCGGGCGCTTGTCGATCCGCAATTTGTAAAGACCTTCTACGAATGACAGGCCTTCGGCGCCCACGAACTTCCAGGACGCGAGATCGCCGTTCGGCGGTCGCCGCATGTCCATGCCGGCCGTCACGATGCGAGCTCGTCCCGCCGTCTCGATGAAGAACTCCACCACGAGGCTGTAGCCATCTCCTGGCGGCGCGCCTTCCAACGGCGCACGGTCGCGCAACCTGACTGTTGTCTTCACAGCACCAGGCATGAGCAGGGTTTCCAGATAGAGATCGACCTTCGCCGTATCGATCGTGGGCGAAAACACGTCGGCGAGGGCTGCTCTATTGTTTTGATTGAGTGCCTGCTCGAATCGGCGCAGCAACGGCGTGACCGGGTCAGCGTCCGTCGTCTGGGCTGACAACGAGGACGCCCCCCCGCAGACGCACGCCAGCACCAGAAGCCATCTCATCGCGGAGGACCGGCTACATTAGACGCCAATTAGGCAGCGACTGCCACCCGGGTTCAACGATCAGACGGCGACTGTCTGGAGCGGCAGAGGAGGCAGTCGCCGCAAGGCGAGCACGGTCAAATCGTCGAGCAGACGCCGCTCGCGGCTGTGTGTTTCCACGGCTTCGAACAGCGCCCAGCCCAGTTCCTTGGCCGACGCCCATCCCTGGCCGTCGACCACGGTCTGCACACCCGCTTCATCGAACGGTTGGTCGAAGGTGTCCTCTGCTTCTGTGATGCCGTCGCTGTACATCACCAGTACGTCTCCAGGCTCGAGCGTGCTTGCCCCCGTGGTGTAGGAGGCGTTCTCGAACATCCCGAGCGCCATGCCGCCCGCCCGGAGGCGTTCGTAGGTGCCGTTTCCCCGTCGCAGAAGCGGAGGATTCTGACCGGCATTGACGTATGTCAGCTCGCCAGTGGCGGGATTGAGGATCGCGACGAACAGGGTCACGAAACGCGAATGTGGCTGCGCGTGCCTGCCGATTTGCACGTTGAGTCGGGTAACGAGGTCAGCGCCTTCGAGCCCTTCGTCGATGAGCGTTCGCATCATTGCGAGGAGAAGCGCCATCAGCAGTGCGGCGGGACTTCCTTTGCCGGCGACATCGCCGAGTGCCAGCAGCACGCGGCCATCGGGAAGTGGAATGATGTCGTAGAAGTCTCCACCGACGGTGTTAGCGGGTCGGGTCATCCCAAAGGCTTCGACCCCAGGTGCCTTGAATCCCGCGCGTGGCAACATCGATTGCTGAATCTCCCGCGCGATCTCCAAGTCGTTCTTCAACGAGAGTCGGTCTGCCACTTCGAGCAGGACGAGCAGGTTCACCAGCAGGAACGCCGCCAGCAGCCAGAGCGTGCCGGGCGCGAATGCCGGATGTGGAATGAGCAGGAAGTGCACCTCACGAAACAACTCCATCAACCCGATGAGGCAGGCGACCAGCGAAATGCCGTAGATCAATCTGCGTGCGGGTGTGAGCTTCAGCGTGAAGCCAAGAAACAGCAGCCGCGTGTGTCCCAGCATCCGACGATGCCACGGCTGTTTCTTGAGCTCGTCGAAATCGATGTTCCGCGAAAAAAACTTGTAGGCCTCGAGCGTGTCTCGCGTGAAAAGGCGCTCGATATCCACCTTGGTGAGACCTCGCGTGTAGGTCTCAAAAAAAGGGCCACCAGTCTGCCGCGGCAGTGGGGGGACTTTCATGGGTAAGCCGCGATCTTAGATCGAGGGTGGGAGGTCTGTTTCAGATAATTCCAAGCTCGGCCCCAACTTTCTGAAAGATATCCAAGGCAAACTGGAGCTCGGCATCGCTGTGCGACGCGGTGACGATCGTGCGCACCCTCGCCTTGTCGCGGGCGACGGTCGGGAAGGTGATGCCTTGCGCAAACACTCCTTCTTCGAAGAGCCGGTCGGAAAGCCGAATGGCGCGCGCGCCGTTCCCGACGATGACAGGTGTGATGGGACTCTCGCTGGCTCCGGTGTTGAAACCGAGCGCCTGCAGACCGGCTTTGAAAAATGTGGTGTTCTGCCAGAGTTTCTCCATCCACTGCGGCTCGGTCTCGAGGACGTCGAGTGCAGCCAGGCAGGTTGCCGCGACGGCAGGAGGATGTGACGTCGAAAACAGAAACGGCCTGGCTCGCCGATAGAGGAATTCGATCAGGGATTGTGACCCCGCGACATACCCCCCGAGCGCGCCGAGCGCCTTCGAGAGCGTGCCCACCTGCACGTCGACCCTGCCGTGAAGACGGAAATGATCGACGGTCCCACGTCCCTGCGCACCGAACACGCCGCTGGCGTGCGCATCGTCGACCATCATGATGCATCCGAATTCGTCCGCCAGATCGCACAAGCCCGGAAGCGCCCCGAGGTCTCCGTCCATGCTGAAGACGCCGTCGCTGATGAGCAACGTGCGCTGGCCGCGCGGCAGTTCCGAGAGGATACGTCGCGCTGCGTCGACATCGCGATGCGGGAACACTTTGATGGCGGCGCGACTGAGACGAGCTCCGTCGATGATGCTTGCGTGATTCAGTTCGTCGGACACGATGACGTCATCGCGGCCAAGGAGCGCGGCGACCGTGCCAGCATTCGCCGCAAACCCGCTTTGAAAGACGACCGTCGCCTCGGTGCGCTTGAATGTCGCGAGCCGCCGTTCAAGCTCCATGTGGATCTGCATCGTGCCCGCAATTGTTCGAACAGAGCCGGTGCCGACGCCGAGAGATCTGAGTGCCTCGAGCGCTCGCTCCCGAAGGCGCGGATGCGAGGTGAATCCGAGATAGTTGTTCGACGACAAGTTGACCACTGAACGATGATCGATCGAGGCGTGCGCGGCCTGCTCGCCGTCGAGGACACGCAACGGGCGGAACAGCCCCTGCTCGCGCAGTGCGTTCAGCTCAGTATCAAGGTACGCGAGCGGATCCGGACGCATGCCTCTTTCCTCGCGCGATGAGCGCTCGTCAACCTCGCGCGAGATAGTCGCGCGTGAAGGCACCGATATCCGTGTAGATGCTTGCGAGCTCTTGCGGATTCGCCAGGAACACGATGCGGAAGAATCCTCCGCCCGCCGGCACGCCGAAGCCCGATCCGTTCACGCACAGAATCCCCGTCTCGCGCAGCAGGCTGAGCACGAAGTGCTCGTCGGTTCGCCCGGGTGGCAGGGAGACCGATGGGAGCACATAAAAGGCCGCTTGCGGCGCGACGCATCGCATACCCGGGATTGCGTTGAGCATCTCGGTGGTCACGCGCCCGCGTTCCGCCAATGCTGCGCGGAACGCGACTTGATGTGACCGGTCGCCGGTCAGGGCCGCTTCCACGGCATACTGCATCGGTCCCGGGCTGCAGAGTCGGCCATCGGCAAGCTTCTTCACCGCGGCCAATGCGTCATCCAGGCGCGGCGTCGCGCCCACCACCATCCACCCGGCACGCCAACCAGGCGCGAGGTATGCCTTCGAGACGCTTGAAAACGAGATCACCGGCGCATCGACGTCGAAGCTACCCAGCAGCGGTAGCGGCCCCGCGAATCCCAAGTCCCCGTACACTTCGTCGGCGAGGATCGTCAGATCGTGTCGATCCGCGAATTCAATGAGCGCGCGCCGCACCGCAGGCGGATACACTG
>JBKPNV010000121.1:0-16271 GCA_046732795.1 Acidobacteriota bacterium | reverse complement strand
CGCCGCGTAGCACCGTGCAGGTCGACATCGCCTTGGCGATCAGCTTGCCCTCCGGATCGGTGACATCGCACTCCACGTAGCCGGTGTTCTTGCTGCGATTGACGACATGGGCGTCGAATCGCAGGCGTGCTTCCCACACTGGCCGGAAGAAATTGATTGTCAGCGACATGGTGGTGAACGACTCGTCCGGTTGCAACGTGGTGACGAACGCGATTCCCATCGCTGCGTCCGCCACATCGCACAGAATGCCGCCATGCACGGTACCCATCGGGTTGGCGTGCCGTGGTCCCGCGTCGAGCCAGCCCAACGCCTGCCCGTCGCCGAGCGGTTCGATCGAGAAGCCCACGAGATCAGCGACGGGCACGCGCGACGTACGCGCGCGCTGGATCAGCGGATGATCAATCGTGCTCACAATGCCCCCTTGCTGGTTCTCGCGCCGCACAATTGCGGCCTTGAGATTTCGGAGGTGTTTCGGCTGTCTCCGGACTTAAGGGTTGACTGCGCGTGCTGATCTCCATAGCCCACCCGGGATTGACCCGGTTCGGATGTAACTCCAGCATCTTGTCGTATCAGCTCCTGGGCGGTTGTTACGGTTTCCGCATCGATCGAAATCGCGGATGTATTGTCGGGTGTGTTCGATGATCCTGGGAGGCCCGGCGTCACGAACACGTCCCAATGGAGATTGTCGGGCCGTGCGACGTTCTGAAGGGGGCCTGCAGTCTTCTCTGTGTTGGCTCTGTGCGCGACATCTCACCTCCTGGCACGTTGCTTCGCCGAAGTGCGGCTTCACCGACTGTCAGCCTGCGAGGCTTACGCAGCGGCCTCGACCCCTGCGACTTGCCGCTCGAGTCCCTTCGGATCCGCGAAGAAGGCCGGGCCCGTGCCCTGACTCATCCCGTCGGGAAAGATCTCCTCGTGACCCGCGTTGATGCCCGCGACAATTGCCCGCGCGGCGTCCGCCGGCGAGGTCTTCTCGAGCGTCAGCGGCTCGGCCATCTTCGTGTCAATCGGACCTGGATACACGCCAAAGACCTGTGTGTTCTGTCGCCGCAGCATCGCGCGCGTGACCTGAGTGAGCGAGTGCGTCGCGGCCTTCGAGGCGCTGTACGCCGCGAGAATCGGGAAGCTGACGAACGAGGCCACTGAGTTGAGGTTGACGATGGCGCCTCCGCCATTCTGCGCGAGTACTGGCGCAAAGGCCTGCGTGACGGCGAAGGTGCCGAGGAAGTTCACTTCCATCTCCTGTCGCCCGCCCTCGATCCACTGTGGATCCGTGAATTCGCCACCGAAAAAGCCGACGATGCCCGCGTTGTTGACCAGGAGGTCCACGTCCGCCGCGGCCGCGGCGGCGGCGGTGATCTGCGCGGCGTTCGTGACATCGAGTTGCAATGGCGTGACGCGCGAGCCGTGGCGGGCCACGAGTGGATCGAGCGACGAGATGCTGCGGGCCGCGGCGTACACCTTTCTTACGCCGGCCGCGACGAGCGCGTCCACGATGGCTTCGCCGAGGCCCCGGTTGGCGCCGGTGACGAGTGCGGTCTTGCCTGAAAGTGCGTAACCCATATCGAGACTCCTGACGGCCTCGCACTGCGCGAGACTGAATGTGGCGCCCACCAGTGGGAGCTGAGAACAGACCGGTCTGTCTATAACTGCCATTGACAGTAGACCGAACTGTCTGTAGTGTCAAGGAGTGCCGCAGAAAGCCAGGAAACGGGCGAAAACTGCCGAAATCGGTGTCCGGGACCGCCTCCTCGAGGCGGCCGATCGGCTGTTCTATCGGGAGGGCGTGCGGGCTGTGGGCATCGAGCGCGTCCTGGCGGAGGCCGAGGCGGCGAAGGCGTCGCTCTATCAGCATTTCGGCTGCAAGGACCAGCTCGTGGCGTCGTACCTCGAGCGCCGAACCGCGGACGCCCGCGCGAAAATCGAGGCATACCTCGCCGACACGCCGGCGTCGCAACGCGCGCTCAGGTTTTTCGACTGGGTGGTGGAGTGGGCGGAGTCGAAGGAGTTCCGCGGGTGCCCGCTCCAACATACGGTGAGCGAGCTCACCGATGCGGCGCACCCGGCGCGCGCCATCGCTCACGGTCAGCGAGAGTGGTTCGCGGAGCGCTTCCTCGAGTGGACGAAGGCGGCGGGGGTGAAGGATCCGAAAGTGACGGCTCGCGCGCTCGTCGTGCTGTTCGACGGCGCCGTTGCGGGGTCCGAGATTGACGGGCCGCAGCGGGCGAGCGACGCTCGATGGATGGCCAAGAAGTTGTTGGCCGGCTGAACGCGCGCGATCGCTTCACTTCCAGGGAACGACGTTCGTCGAACTGCGGCAGCGCCTCTGCACGATCGCCAGCCGCGCTGGATGCCTAAGCGGAGCTAACCCGTGTCTTACAGCATAGCGACCTTGCTGACCCGCAATCTTGACGACGTCTTCGGTGAAAACGACCCTGCACGTCGGCGCGCGGCCGTCGGCGAGATCTTCAGCGAAGATTGTGTGTTCGACGAACCAAGGGGGTCTACCGTGGCCGGGCGAGATCGATCGCGTCGCGGGCGCGATCGAGGCGACTCACATGGCGCGGTGCAGTCGACTCACTCAGGGCGCGATCTGCGGTCGCCCTCAAAGGTAACCACTCGGGTGGGCGCGGTGGTCGAGCGCCAGGGCGGTGCGCGGAATGATGAATTGCGCGCACATGCGGTTGGCGTCGCCGTAAATCGTGTAGCGCTCGGTGTTGGGCCGACCTGTGGGTCCGGTCGTGTCGTGCGATCCGGCAATGTCGCGATCGTCGAGACGAGCGCCCACGTACCGATCAGCGGATTTCGTGTATGTGCGCGAGTGGTTCCACGGGGAATGCCGTGATCGTCAAAAATGCGAGGACGAGTACAGACACACGGGTGTGGATTTCACGGGCATGATCGAAAGCGAGTGACCGATGTCAGGCCAAGGATCCCGAGCTGCTCATCGCGGGGAAATCGATGTATCCCTTCGGACCAGGGGTATAGAAGGTAGACGCATCGAATGAGGTCAGCGACGCGCCCAACGCGAATCGCTCAGGCAGATCGGGATTCGAGGTGAACAGCTTGCCGAAAACGATGAAGTCGGCGCCACCCGATTCCAGCATCGCATTGCCGGACCGCTGGTCGAACCCACCGCCGGCGGCGAACGGGCCGGAAAAGAGCGGGCGCAGAATCTCGAAGATATTGGGCAGCGGCGGCGTTCGCAGCACGTGCAGAAAGGCCAGTCCCATCGGCGCGATGGCCTTCACTAACGTCGTGTAGGTCTCAATCGGGTCATCGTCGTGGATGTCGTTGAACGGCATCGCCGGGCTTATTTTGATGCCGACGCGGCCGGCATCTCCCGCCGCTGCCGCCATCGCTTCCAGCGCCTCGACGACGAACCGTATGCGGTTGTGCACGCCTCCACCGTAGCCATCGGTGCGGCGATTGCTGCCGGTGGACAGAAACTGCATGGGGAGGTAACCCGACGCGGAGTGCAGTTCGACGCCGTCGAAGCCGGCGGCGAGCGCGTTCGTGGTCGCCTGAGCGTACTGCGCGATGACACCGGGGATCTCACTCGTGTCGAGCGCGCGCGGCGTGTCCAAGTCCTGCATCCCGAGCGCGTCCGTCCACATCTGGCCAGCGGCACGGACGGCCGACGGCGCGACGGGCTGATCGCTGACGTAGCGGTTCGCCGAGTGGGCGATGCGGCCGACGTGCATGAATTGCATGAAGATGCGGCCGCGTCGCGCATGAACGGCGTCGGCGATTCTCTTCCACGCAGCAATTTGTTCAGGCGTGTCGATCGACGGCGTCCGCGCATAACCGATTCCAGTCGCAGCCGGCGCGGTGCCCTCGGTGATGATGAGACCGGCCGAGGCGCGTTGGCTGTAGTACTCGATCGCCAGATCCGAAGGCACTCCGCGGGGGAGCGCCCGGCTCCTCGTCATCGGCGCCATGAACATCCGGTTGCAGGTGTCGAATCCATCGATTCGACCGGGCGAGAGCAGATCAACACTCGGCATTCAACACTCCTGGACCCTATTGCGTCACTGGTGAAGTAGCTTTCGGTATCGGGCCGATCTATTTCGCTTTTTCTCGGAAGCGTTTGTAATTGGCTTCCTCGGGCGTGCAGTCCCAGGGGAGAATCTCGCCGCCCGGCAGGCGCTGGTACGGATAGGTGACGACCAGCTTCTCGTAATACACGGGATCGTGGTGGGTGACGACGACGCGCATGCGATCGCCGTCGGGGATGAAGCGTTCCTCGGTGCGCATCTCGGCTGACTGCACGAGTCCCGGCGCGCCGAGCGTATCGAGGATGCCAGCCCGCTGTCCGACGGTTTCTATCAGAAGCACATCACCTTCGTAGCGCGCGACCGAACGTCCCAGGTGCGGATGGTTGCGGACAGACACGGGTGCCTTCGCGAGCGGCGTGCCCGGCGCAATCGGCACGCGGCGGTGGATGTCCATGAATTCATAGTTGATGCGGACCTCGTTCTTCTGCTGACGCACTTCGATCGGCGGCGACGGAGTGTGCATGATGCGCGTGAAGCTCGCCGGGATGCACTGCATCGCGGGATCGTCCCTCAGGTAATCGTAGCGCGCGCGCGCTGCCTCGCCCGCCGGCGTGAGCGTCATCTCGATGGTGGCCGATCCGGAAAGGATCCACACGCCGTCCAACTGCGTGCGTTTGTCCTGCGCGTCCGCTGCCGAGACCACACAGACGAGGAGTGCGAGAACCATTTTCCTCATCGCTGCTCTCTCTGCTGACTCTGTGGTGCGGACTTCTCGGATGGCGGCCTCGTCGGCTCGCATTCGACGAACTGTCCCTTGGCAATGGCTTCGCGAAACGCCTCGAAGCCGCAGTCGCGGAGGACGCTCTTATCCGGAAGCACCGCAGTACGGAAATACGCGAGGTTGTCCAGACGCCGGCTCGGGCTGGCAGTAATGGTCACCGTGTCACCGACGCGCAGCAGTTGGAACGGTACTTTGCGACGGACGAGCGCGTTGCGGTCGGACCATTCGATAAACCATTCCTTCTTCGTTCCGTCGCGCTGGGTGACCTGGAGCGTGACCTGCGAGTGCGGGTTTCGAATGTCGACATCAGTGATGCGGCCGGTGAGCGTGAGCACCTGCGAGTTGTCGAAATTCACTGAGACCGAGTGATGAGCAAACGTGGAGACCCCGCCGCATAACAGCGCGATGAGGCCGGCGGCGAAAAGCGTCTTGGCCATGCACTTCCTCCGCGGATTCTATCCGTTACCGGTCCCTGCCCTCAACGTTCAGAATGTCGCCTGTCACCGGCGCGACGATGCCGATTCACGACGTCCCGATTGTCACTTGCCCGAACCTCGGGGATATGATCGTCGGTGGAATTGTTGCGTATCCCGAGGAACTCGATCGACACATGATGTTCGAGCGCATCAGCACGGTGGTTCTGATTGGAGCGCGGGATGGCGGGCAATGCGCCACGGCAACGCCGGCGTTTACCGCAGCCTTGGCACAGTGGATCCTGCAACTTGCAGCATCTAAGGACGCGCAAGAGTTCGAAGCCCACTCTCTCCACCAAGAAGTATCTTGCAGCCGTAGCGCGGCAGTCGGCGGGCAATAAGGTCTCTGACTGGCGTCCACAACCGGCGAGAGCGCTACCCAAACGGCACAAGTTCGCCGATCTCCTACCGTAGGTTGCATTCAATTCCGGCCCGTGCTCCGATTGCAGCCACTTCGTGGGCCCGCGCGATGCGGTTTGCGCGGGCGCTTCATCCGCGGTCGCCTTGACAGGTGTGTGTTGGTCGGGTGCCGCGCTCAGAACATCGCGAGAGGATTGACCAGCTCGCCGGTGCTGCCTGGCACGTTCGGCGGCGCGATGACCAGAAGGAACTCCCACTGGTTGAGCCGCGCGGCGGTCTGGGCGAGCTCGTCGAGCCGCGGGCCATCCAGCAGATGCAGCCCGATCGCCACGAGCGAGACGACGTGGTCGGCGCGCGGGTCGTCAGGGATCGAGCGAATGGCGCTGGTGATGGACACGCCGCGTTCTTTCATCCACGGCAGCACCGATATGTCCATCGAGCCCCCGAGCCCCGACCGGTTGCCCTGGCCCGGCGGCGCCGGCGTGTTGTAGACGAACAGCGCGTCGCCAGACGATACCTTCAGGCCGGTCTGCCGTTCCCAGGCTTCGAGGTCCTCGACGTAGGCGCGCGCCCCAGGCGACCGCGACGGATTTTTCAGTCGGGTCATGTCGACGAGGATGCCTCGCGTCACGATGCCCTGCTTCACCACTTCGGTGCCCAGCTTCGAGCAGCCCGCCTGGTCGCTGAACCCCTGGGCCAGCACGAACCCGTTGTACCACTTGCCCTGATAGCTGGCGTGGCATAAGGCGTCGAGATGCGTCATCGGGCCATGGACGTGGTACTCCTTGATGTCACTGCTGAAGCCGGGATTGCCTGTCTCGAGGTCGGGATCGGGAAAGGTCCGGAAGCGGATCTCGTAGAACGACGCCGCGTGGGAACGGCCGTCGCGTTTGGTGGCCTCTGGCATGGCCACGAGCGCCACGGGCTGCTCGAGCGAGACGACGATCCCTCGTCGAGCCAGCGCCTGCGCCTGCCGGCGCTTTTCAGGGGTGATCAGGTTCAGCGTGCCGAGCTGATCGTCCTTGCCCCAGCGTCCCCAGTTCGACAGCTCGGTCATCCAGCGCTGGACCTGGGCTTTGGTGACCTCCGGACGCGGCGTCCCCGCCGCAGGTGTCTGCCCGGCGTGCAGGGCCAGACCGCAGCAGATGATGAGGACACAAGCGCCGATGGCGGATTTCAGGATCATGGCGATCTCTCCTGCGGCCTATCTTCGTCGATCTCGTCCGTCAGTGGTGCCGAAGGGGAAAGACGTCGCGACGTCTCGATCCGGCGCAGAAAGTCTTAGCCGCGCAGGCACCCGCACCGCTACACTCCGGCCACACGATGTCGGGCGACAATACTTCATCACATAGTCCGCTGACGGGCCTCACTGTGCTGGACCTCACGCTGGCCCTCGCCGGCCCGTTCGCCACGTTCCTCCTGGCCGGTCTCGGTGCACGCGTCATCAAGATCGAGAATCCCGAGTCGCCCGATCCGTGCCGCCAGAATCCCCCTTACCTCGGGCGCGGCGGCGTGTCGCTCGGCCGCACACAGGCCGACGATGTCTCGGTGTCGGCACTGAACAGGCTCCGCGGCAAGTACGGCGTCACACTCAATCTGAAACAAGCTGGCGCACGCGACGTGTTTGCCCGCTTCCTGCGTCAGGCCGACATCGTCGTCGAGAATTTCAGCGCGGGAACCCTCGATCGGCTCGGCGTCGGGTATTCGTTCGCGCGGGCAATCAATCCGCGCGTGATCTACTGCTCAATCTCCGGCTTTGGCGCGGCGCAAGCCCCAGGGACCGGCAAGGCGATGGACACCATCATCCAGGCACTGAGCGGGCTGATGATGACGTCCGGCACGCCCGAGGAGCCGCCGGTCCGCGTCGGTGTGCCGGTCGCGGATCTGTTGGCACCAGTCTTCGGCGTGGTCGGCATTCTCGCGGCGCTCAGGCAACGCGAAGTCACCGGCGCTGGGCAGCATGTGGACGTCTCAATGCTCGGCGTCTTGACGTCTCTCGTTGCCGCCGAGCCCTTCGACTTGCTCGAGGCGTGCGGACTTCCTCAGCGCACTGGCCGCGTTGTGCCGCGTCTGACGCCGTTTGGCATCTACGAGTCGGCCGACGGCCACGTGGCGATCTGCGCGCCCACCGAGCAGTTCGCCCGCGGTGTCTTCGCCGCCATCGGGCACCCGGAATTCGAACACGACCCGCGCTTCGCGACACGCGATGCCCGCGTGGCACACGTCAACGAGATCAATACTCACATCGAGACATTCACGCGCACGTGCCCGACAGCCGAACTCCTGCCGTTGCTGGAACGACACCGAGTGCCAGCGGCGGAGGTGCGTGTTCCTCGCGATGCGGTCCGCGACCCGCGCGTGCTGGCGCGAGGTGAGACGATGCCGCTGGAACATCCGGAGTTCGGACAGGTCGCTGATGTCGTGGGCATGGGCATCCCGATCACGTTTTCAGACGCTCGGACAGCAAGCGCGCGTCCAGCGCCGTCGGTCGGCCAGGATAACGCGCTCGTCTACGGCGAGTGGCTCGGATACGGCCGCTCCGGCGTCGAGGAACTGCAGGCCGCGGGCATCATCTGAGAGCCGCACGTGCAGGAACCCTACGTCGTTGCATCGTGGCCGTCAGTTCCCGTCGAGATCGTCCGGGCCGCTGGCTTCCGTCCAGTGATGGCCCGCGGAGACTCGGGCCCGACGCCCGCGGCCGATGTGCATCTCGAACCCGGCATCTTCCCGAGCCGACTGCGACACCTCGTTGAAGACGCCCTCGCGGGACGTCTCGCTCATGCGGCGCGCATCGTCATCCCGCGCACGTCGGACGCCGACTACAAGTGCTTCCTTTATCTGCGTGAGTTCGTGCGCAGAGGAGTAGTGACGACGCTGGCGCGGATTGTCCTGTTCGATCTGCTGCAGTCGCGCGGCCCGGACGTGCCGGCCTACGACGCGGCGCGTATGCACGCACTGCTCGACGAACTGTCGGCAGTCTCCGGCCGGACGCCTTCTGCCGACGATCTCCGCAGGGAGATCACTCGGGCGAATACCGCCCGTGCTGCAGCCAGACGGCTGGTCGAACTACGCCGTGTTTCGCGCGTTTCGGGAGCGGAAGTCTTTCCATTACTCGCCGCCTTCTGGGAAATGGAACCCGATCGCTACGCAGTGATGGCGAGCGCAGCGGCGAGCAGACTCGCGGCGCGCCCCTCGATAGCCGGTCCACGAGTGCTCCTCACTGGAGCGCCTGTGGATGGGCAGATCCTGCACGAGGCCATCGAATGGCACGGCGCCGTTGTCGTTGCCGAAGTCGGCCCCTGGGGAAGCGGCGCCTCGGGCGACGACGTGCGCATCGACGACGACCCGGTCGCGGCGCTCGCCGACAAGTATCGAGCCGACTCGATTGGCGCGCGCACACCAGTGGATTCGCTGCGCCATTGGACGGAGCGCATGCTCGACGATGTCGATGCGGTCGTCGTGTCGCTACCCCCGGACGACGCCGTATTCGGGTGGGACTATCCGGCGCTGCGCGACGTGCTACAGGCACGTGACATTCCACATGTGTGTCTTCGCGGAGACTCGTACGAGGCGCCAACCCCTGTTGAGTACGCAGCGCTCGCCGCGATGGTATCCACAGCCTCGCGTCTGCAGGAGACCCGCCGTGGCTGACCGGCAGCTTGATGCCACGCTGGCCGCATCGTCGTTCCAGAAGCAGTGGTTTGCCGACCTGCGCCGCCGCGTGTTCGACGATCGTCAGCCGTACGCGCTGCTGCAGGCGGATGTGCCGTTCGAGTTGTTCGACCTCGTGGACATTCCCGCCGTGAGCAACCAGTGGTGGGCAGCGGTCATTGCCGCGAAACGCCAGGCGCCGAAGTTTCTCGACGCGATGGACGCCGACGGCCTTCATGGCGATCTGTGCCGTTACTGCAGTCTTGGGTACGCCTCGACACGATATCCGAGAGCAGGTGAGTCGCCCTGGGGCGGACTACCGGCGCCGCGGCTGCTATGCGCCCGGCTCACGTGCGATTGCATTCACCGCGTCTTTTCGTTGTGGGCAGAAACATTCGGTGCCGAGCTTTTCGAGATCGACCATCCTGGCGCTGGCGATCTGCCACCGCGGTGGTGGGAGCTCGGCCGCGACAACTGGCGCGAGCTCGTGGAGCCGCACCGGCTTGCGTTCGTCGTCTCGACGCTGGAGAGGCTCGTCGAGCGTCTCGAGGCGATCAGCGGCCGTGCGCTCGATCGCGATGCCCTGCGCGAGCGTCTCGAGCTGGTGAACCAACAGGAGGAGGTGTTGGACGGCGTGCGCCGTCTGATCGCGACCGCGCCGGAGTGCCCGGTGCGGATGACGGAACAAATCACCAACGTGATGGCCACGCAGTGGGTGCGCGGCAGCACGTGGGCGCTCGCCCACGCGCGCGCGTTCCACGACGAAGTGAAGCGTCGCGTGGACGACGGCGTCGCGGCCTGCCCGGGTGAGCGCGCGCGATTGATGTGGATCGGGGCCGGCCTCTGGCACGACACCGCGTTCTACAGCGCGTTCGAGGCGTCGCACCGCGCGGTTTTCGTCTGGTCGATGTACCTCGCGTTCGGCCCCGACGGCTACATCCGCTATGGCCTCGACGACCCGATGGCTGCGCTGGCCAGTCGCACGGCAAGCTTCAACGAGTACCTGCACAATCCGCCGTGGGCGGCAGAGTGGATCGTGCACCAGGCACGGGAGCACCGAATCGACGGAGCCCTCGTCCTGCGTCCGCGCAGCATGAAGGCGTCGGGCACCGGGCGCCTGTTCATCGAGCGCGCGCTCGAAGAGGCCGGTATCCCGGTGTTGCCCATCGAGGCGGACGTCGTCGATGCGCGAGCGTGGGATCCAGACGCGGCGCGTGACCGCGTCGGCTCGTTTCTCACGCGGCGGGTATTTTAGTGGACTGTATCAACTGGAAGAGTACCGCCAATGGGTTCGTTCCAACCGCGGTTATCGAGCCGTCGGGAAGGACTCATCACGAGTGACAACGACCGTTCTGCCGGCGGCCTCGGTGAATTGGCTCCTGCCTTTTGCGGCGACGCTCATCGCCATGTTTGCGCTGCAGTTGTCGAACCTGGGGTTTTCACCGCTCCTGCCCTCCATTCAGCAGGAGTTCGGCATGAGCTACACGCAGCTTGGACTCTTCACCGGGCTCTACGGCCTGCTGGCGATGCTACTCAGCGTTCCGGCCGGGATCAGCGCGAAGCGCTTCGGTGAGAAGCCCGTGCTCGGTATCGGGCTGCTTGGCGTCGCGGCAGGCAGTCTGCTGCTTGGTGACGCGTCGAGCTTTGCGTCCGCGCTCGCGTTCCGCGGCCTGACGATCGTCGGCTACCGGTTCGCGTTCGTCAGCGTGCTCATTGCCGTCGCGCTCACCGCGCCTCCATCGCTGCGTGGCCGTACGATGGGTGTGCTCGGCGCGACGTCGGCGCTCGCGTCCGTCGTCGGCGCTCCGCTCGGCGGTGTGCTCGTCGGCGAGTTCGGTTGGCGTGTCGCGATCCTCGGCTACGCCGCGATGGCGGTAGTCGGCGCAACGGTGTTCTGGCTGTTCTATCGCGCGACGTCCGATGACCCGAGGGGCGCCGGCGCGGACACAGCGCACGGCGCGGCCAGTCGCAGCGCCTTTCGCTCGCCTGTCGTGTGGATGATCGCGCTGATCGTCGGGCTCGGCGGCTTCGGACAGTTCACCGTGACCTACTTCGTCCCGAGCGTGGCGAAGGCGCTGTACGGTCTGGACGCGACGTCGGCGGGAGTCATCATCAGCACCGGCTACCTCACTGCAATCGTGATAAATCTCGGCGTCGGCCTCCTGGTCGACCGCTTCAACAAGCTCGTCGTGCTCGGCCTCGTGTTCATCACTCTGTCCGTCGCATCCGCGTCGCTGACCATCGAAAACCTTGTGACGTTCCGCATCGCGACGGCCACGGTGATCGGCTTCGGTTTTACGGCGGCGAATCAGTTGTACGGCCTTGCCGGCTCGGTGATGCCCCGTCGCGAGGCGGGTCACGCAATGGGCGTCGTCAGCCTCGGCGCCGGCTTGTTCGGATACTTCGGTCCTCAGATGCTCGGCATCCTGCGCGACCTGACCGGATCGTTTACGGCGGGCTTCTATATGGTGGCGATCGCCGACGTCCTCACGCTGACTCTCATTGCGGCGCTCTACCGGATGACACGAGGAGCGACAGACGTATGAACCGACTATTCGCGACGTGTGCCTGCGCACTGCTTGCGCTGAACCTTGCGATCTCGGCACAGGCGCCGCCCGCGCGCAGCGTCGGCGACCAGCGCCGACAGTATGTCTTTGCGCCCACGGGCCAGGAGATGCCGTATCGCATCTACGTCCCGAAGACGTGGGATGGGAAAGCGTCGCTACCGATCATTCTGATGCTGCACGGCGCTGGCGCCAACGAGGGCACGTATCTGGATCAAGCCGATGGCCTGCTGATGAAACTCGCCGAGCAGCACGGCTACATCGTCGTCTCACCACTGGGGTTCACGCCGCTCGGTGCGTATGGCAATCCGCTTCGGCTGCCGGCGGTCTTCGGCCAGACCGCGGCGGCCGCCTCGCAGCAGGCTGCTGTCACAGCGGCGCGTCAACGCGAGCTCAATCTGAGCGAGCTCGAGGTCATGACCGCACTCGAGATCGTCACTGAGGAATATGGCGCCGATCGCTCGCGCACCTACCTTGCCGGGCACTCGATGGGCAGTGGCGGCGCGTGGCACCTGGCGGCACGGTATCCCGAGCGCTGGCGCGCCGTCGCGCCGATGTCCGGTCCATTCGTCGACGAGGCAACGTATCCGTTCGACCGGATCCAGAAGCTGCCAATTTTCATGACCGAGGGCACCGGCGCGACGCCGTCGCTGGAGGGCAGCCGCGCGCTGGCGCGTTTCATGCGCGAGCGCGGTTTTGCGTTCGAATACCTCGAGGTGGATGGTAACCACGGCAGCATGGTGCCGATGGTGTGGCCACGGATCTTCGAGTTCTTCAACGCGATCCAGAAGAAGGGCAGGCGGTAGCTGAACGCGCCGCGTAGACTCTGAGCGAGAGCTGTGAGGTAAGGGGAGAACTTCATGCGCGGCACTCTCTGGCTTGTCGGTATCGTGCTGGTCGCGTCTGTCGCCAGTGCGAGCTTCACTCGTGCGGCTCCTTCGGATGCACCCGTTCGGGGCCTCTACAACTGGATTCACAGTACAGGCGACGCCGAGGGCAGCTTCTCCTTTTACCGTGATGTGTTTGGCATCGAGCTCGCGCGATCACCGTTCGCCGGAACGGCCTCCGCCAACGCGCCGCCCGAGACGATCCGTCCCATATCGCAGGCCGGTTCTGATCCGCTGGTGTGGGCGCTGACAAACACACACGGGTCCCGCTTTCGTACGGTGTTCATGCGGGCCGCCAACACGCCGTTCGGGCTCGAACTGTCAGAGTTCTTCGACGTTCCGCGCAGTGAACGGCACGCCAATCCCTGGGACCCTGGCGCGTCGAAACTAATCTTCACAGTCCGTGACCTCAATGCCGTCGTGGCTCGATTGATGATGCGGCGAGCGCCAGTCGTGACAATTGGCGGTCTCCCGCTGAATACGCCGAGTGGACGGGCGATACTCGTCCGCGACCCTGACGGGTACCTCGTGGAGGTGCGACAAGCCTCGTCAGCCGCTGTGACTGCGGCGAAGGCCTCCGGTGACGTGATCGAGACCGCCATCTGGATCGCCGTGGCCCGGCGGGAACGCGCGCTTGCGTTCTATGAGAAGTTGCTGGGCTTTCAGAGACGCGCGACGCATACCGCGACTGACGCCGAGCTTCGGGTGAACGGCCTTTCGAAGGGACAGCTCACGCATACGATGATGTCGATTCCCGGAATGGATGCGACGGTCGTCCTCGCCGAGTTCGCGCTGCCCGCCACCGCGAACCCGGCGGCGGTGCCGTTCCAGTGGCGGGTGCAGGACGTCGGCTCGCCGCAATTCCAGCTCGAGGTCGATGGCCTCGACGCGCTACTCGAGCGCACGGCTCGTGCGGGTTACCGTTTTCTCAGCGTCGGCGGTCAGCCGATTCAACGTCCGTTCGGCAGATTCGTGTTCGCGATCGACCCTGATGGCATCCTCGTCGAGTTCGTCGAGCCAGCCGTCCGCGTGCGATGAGGCGACTGCAGGGCGGCGTATGACAAAAAATTGATTCCGCCGCCCCAAGGCCCTGGACTATTGTTCCTCGACTTCTCGAGGAGCCCATGATGTGGAGCAGGCTGTTCGGACTCGTTCTCATTGTCGTGTCGGTTGCCGTGCTGGGAGCGCAGCCACAAACGCCATCCGACATTCACCCGGAGTCGCTGTCGCGGCTTCCGCCGGTGCAGCGTGATGGCCTCGATGCCAACGGACAGCGCGTGTGGGACGTGATCGCCGGAGGCCGCGCGATGGGAAGGACCGGACCGGCGCCGGTATCGATGTACAGCCCCGGAGCGGCCGAGCCGATTCATCATCTCAATCAGTACCTGCGCAAGACAGTGGCGGGCAGCCATTACTTCGAGCTGTCGGCGCTGCTCGCGGCGCGGGAGTTCGATCAGCAGTACGAATGGTCGGGACATGAACCGGCGGCGCTTCGCGCCGGAGTCGAGCAGGCGGTGATCGACGCGGTGAAGTACAACCGTGACGCCGCCGGGTTGCCCGAGAAGGATGCAACCGTCATCCGTCTCGCACGCGCGCTGTTTCGCGATCACAAAGTGAGCCCAGCGCTGTGGGGCAAGACCGTGGAACTCTTCGGGCGCCAGGGCGCCGTCGAGATCGTGACGATCATGGGCGACTACGCGATGGTCGGGTTCCTGCTGACTGCGGTCGATCAGCAGTTGCCGCCCGACAGGAAGGCGCTGTTAGCAGTACCGGCTGCCAGCCGCTGAGAGTTCCCAACGGCTATCCTAAGCGCGTCCATGGACCATCGACCTGTCCTCATTGCCGGGGGCGGCATAGGAGGGTTGTCGGTTGCGCTCACGCTGCATCAGATTGGTGTGCCGTGCCTCGTGCTCGAATCCGTGCAGCACCTCAAGCCGCTCGGGGTGGGTATCAACCTGCAACCGAACGCGGTGCGTGAGCTGTACGAACTGGGGATCGGGCCCGAGCAGCTCGACACCATCGGGCTGCAGACCAGGGAGTGGGTGCTCGTCGGGCTGAACGGTAGAGAGGTGTACGCCGAGCCGCGCGGCCTGCTCGCCGGCTACAAGTGGCCGCAGTATTCGGTGCACCGCGGCGGTCTGCAGATGCTTCTCTACCGAGCGGTGCTCGAACGTCTCGGCCCCGACGTAATTCGCACCGGCATGACCGTGACCGGGTACTGCAATGACGGGAATGGCGGCGGCGTCCGGACAACGATCGAGACCCGCGAGGGGGAGCATCTGGAGCTTGAAGGCTCCTTGCTGATCGGAGCGGATGGTCTGCATTCGGCCGTGCGCGCCCAGATGCACCTGAACCAGCCGCCGATTCAGTGGGGCGGTGCGATCATGTGGCGTGGCGTCACCCCAGGTGTACCGATCCGCACCGGCGCCTCGTTTGTCGGCCTCGGCACACATCGCCATCGTGTCGTCTTCTACCCGATCTCGGCTCCCGACCCCGTGACTGGGATTGCGGCGATCAACTGGATAGCGGAGATCACGGTTGACAACTCTGGCGGGTTGGCGACCGGCGACTGGAACAGGCAAGTCGAGGTCGAGTCGTTCATCCATCATTTCGAGGACTGGAACTACGACTGGTTGAACGTGCCGGGCATGCTCCGCGGCGCCGATGCGATATTCGAGTATCCGATGATCGACCGCGACCCGGTGCCCACCTGGGTAGATGGCAACGTTGCTCTGCTCGGTGATGCGGCCCACGTGATGTATCCGACCGGCTCGAACGGCGCGAGCCAGGCAGTGATAGACGCGCGCGTGCTGGGCGCCGCGATGATCGAGCACGGCGTCATCGGACGAGCACTGCAGGCCTACGATGCGCGACTCTGTTCCGAGATTTCGGCCGTGGTGTTACGAAATCGCGGGGCGGGACCGTTCGGCCTCCTGAATCTGCTGGACGAGCGCTGCGGCGGTGTGTTCGACGACATCGACGCGGTCATTCCGGCGGCAGAGCGAGATGCTTTCATGAGCCGATACAAGGCCGCGGCAGGATTCGCCATGGACACGTTGAACAACTCGCTGCCGATCATCGCCTCCGGCGCTCGTGTACGCTCGGAGTGAGCGATGCTGCGGCACTATATCTTCCTGAAGTATCGCGCTGGCACAAGTGACGCGCACGTCACCGCTTTCTGCGAGCGGCTGCTCGCGCTCCGTGGGGTGATTGGCGAAATCGTTCGTCTCGAGATCGGTCGCGGCAAACTGCACGATGTCCGCAGCTGGGACGTGGTGCTGATCATGGAGTTTGTATCGGTCTCTGCGCTGCGACGCTATCAGCGGCACCCCCAGCACCTGGCCGTGATGGCGTTCAAACGAGCCGTTCGTGGCAAATGTGGCGTCCGTAGATTTCACCCAGGCGTAGGAAGGTTCGCCAATGCCGCCGAGTTGATATAGTGACGCCCTCGAGGGGAGCATGATGAACAGGAACGATCAGGCGCGCCGGTCGATGCTGTCGGTGATCGGGGCGGCGTTTGCCGCCTTCTCGCTTCGGCCACAGTCCGCGCACGCGCA
>JBKPNV010000120.1:0-10412 GCA_046732795.1 Acidobacteriota bacterium | reverse complement strand
CGCTACGTACGACGCCTGCCAGGTCCGGCTAAAGCCGGACACTGCGTACGTGCAAGGTGTAGAGTAGCCCCATGAGGCGACGGACCGTTACGGTCCTCTTGCCCGCGGCTCTTCTCGTCGCGAGCGTGGCGTGGGCACAGTTTCGTCGAGTGGGCAATACGAGCCTCGAAGCGCATCTCGCTCGCCCGGAGACCTACGACGGGCGCTTCCACTATTGCCGCGCCGTGTACCGGCAGAACCCTCGCGGCGATGGCGGCAGCTGGCTCACGGACTATCCGCTCGCGGACATCGATCTGTCGATCCGTGTATCAGAGCTGACGAAGATTGCGGTGAGCTTCGAGGCGCCAGGCCAGCCGAACCACCTCATCGTGCGCCTGACCGATGACGAGCTGTATCAATGCCCGGTCATCATCATGCAGGAAGTCGGCAGGCTGCTCTTCAGCAGCGACGACGCCGAGCGGCTCAGGACGTACCTGCTGAAAGGCGGCTTTCTGTGGGTCGATGATTTCTGGGGTTCCTACGCATGGCAGATCTGGGAAAGCGAGATTCGAAAGGTGTTTCCGGCGAACGACTATCCCATCATGGATGTACCGAGCGACCACGCGCTCTTCCACACGATGTTTGATCTCAAAGGTGTCCCGCAGATTCCGGGCATCGGAACGTGGCTGGGGGCACGGACGACGTCAGAGCGTGGCGCCGACAGCGCCGAGGTCCACGCTCGCGCGATCGCCGATTCTCAGGGACGCGTGATGGTCTTCATGACGCACAACACCGACGTGAGCGATTCCTGGGAGCGCGAGGGCGAAGACCCGCAGTACTTCTACCAGTTCTCCATCGATGGGTATCGCGTTGCCGTCAACGTGCTCTTGTACGCGATGACCCACTAGCAATGAGCCGAGTTGCCGTGGCGCGCCGGCTTCAGTCTGCGCGACAACCGATGCGCGGGCTGAAAGCCCCGCTCTACGCTGCCTGGGTTACTGGCGCGCGTCTGGAACCAAAGTCACCGCCACGTAGCGGTCGGTATTCAAGTACTGGCGGGCCGCATCGCGCAACGCGACCGGCGTGACCTGGTCGTAGAACGGGTTCATGTTGAAGACCTCTTTCACGTCTTCACCGAATTCGTACTTGTACAGGATCCGATTCAACAGGTAGACGTTGCTCGCGGCGTTCGTTTCGAAATCGCGCACCAGCGCCGAACGCGCATCCGCAACCTGCCCCTGACCCGGTCCGACCCTCTTGTACTCGTCAATCACCGAGAAGGCCGTCTTCACCAGACTGTCCGTGCGAGCGGGGTCGCAGGCGAACGTGATCGTCAGGCGGTACTCGCCGGTCGGCTGTTTCGCGAAGCGCGGCACGACGCTGACCCCGTACGTGCCGCCGAGCTCCTCGCGGAGGGTTCGTTGCAGGTTTCCCGCGAGCGTGTCCGCCATCGCCGAAGCGATCACACGATGTTGCTCGTCGTTCTGGAATGGCCCCGTGAAGACGATGCTGACCTGGCTGCGTGGCGCGATGCCGCTCTTCACTTGGCGTTCGACGATCCCGGGGGGTGTGCGCATGCCGACGTCCTTCGCCATCTCATTCCGGCGCAGTGAGGGCAAGCTGCCCAGATACTTCTCAACCAGGGGCCGCATCGTCGCGAGATCGAAGCTGCCGACGAAGACGAAGACGAAATCGCTGGCATCCGCAAAACGATCCTTGTAGAACGCCAATGACTTGTTGAGGTCCATCCGATCGACGCTGGCCGGCGTCAGCGGTTGCGCGCGCGGGTGGTTCTGGCTCAAGGCGGCGTCGAGCGTCTGATCGAAGAGTGTGTCCGGCTGCAATTGTCGATTCGCCAGGGTGACCTTCAGTTGCTCGGTCATCACCTTGAAGGCGACCGGATCGGCGCGTGGCGCCGTAAAGGTGAGATAGATCAGTTGAAACATGGTCTCGAGGTCCTTGCGCGCCGTACCACCGCCCAATCCTTCCTCAGTGGCGCCGATGTCGGCATTCACGTACGCCGTGGTACCGGCAAGGACCTTATTCAGATCGCTGCGACTGAAATTACCGAGACCGCCTTGTGAGATCACTGCGTCCGCGGTTTCGGCGGGAATGAAGTCTGCGTCGCTTGCCAGCGAGGTACCTCCAGGGCTGACGGCGCGAAAGAGGATCTCATCCTGCTTGAACGTGGTCGGCTTGAGCACGACGCGGACGCCGTTCGACAACGTCCATTCAGTGATCCCGAGCGGCTCGGTGGACGACGTATTCGCCACGGCACCGGCCGTCGGGGCGCGAGCCAGCAGCGGCTGATTGCTCACGGTATCGACGTACGCCGTCAGCCGCTCGCTGTCGGCACTACTGATCACCGCCGCCAGTTTGATGTTGTCGGGCAGCGATGCCTTGTCAGCCTCGGGCGCCGAGATGGCGACCACCCGGTTGCGATCGGGCATCCAGTTCTTGGCGACGGCATTCACCTCGGCGAGCGTGATCTCGGGAAGGAAGCGCTGGTTCAACCCGTACTCGTAGACGATGCCCGGGATCGGCTCTTCCTCGACGAAGTTGCGGATGAATTCGTCGGCCAGCGGGCCTGACTCGCTCTTGTCTTTTTCGACGACCGCACGCTCGAGTCCGCGCTGGAGATTGAGCTTCATCCGGTTCAGTTCGGTCGCGGTGAATCCGAAACGGGCGACACGCGCGAGCTCGGTCATGAGCGAGGAGAGTCCGCGTTCCACGCCTCCCTTCGCAACCAGCGCGTCAAGACTGGTGACCTCGATCGTGCGCACGAAAAGATCGCGATCGGTTTGCGCCCGCAGGAACGGCGCATTGGGGGCCTGCGCGATATCGCCGAGGCGCGCCGACAACATCGCGCCGAACAACTGCTCGACCATGTGCTGGCGGTAAGAGCCGATCGTCATCTGCTCGCGCGCCTCCATCGTGCTGCTCGCGCTGATGCGCGTGCTCGTCGCTTCCGGATCGGTGACGATCGAGTACGCGGTGCCTGTCTGATCCGGCACGGTGTAAGTCGGTCGCGGCCGGGGCGATGGCGGCGCGGGAATAGAGCCGAAATGCGAGCGGATCTGGAATTCCATGTCGGACTTGTTGAAGTCACCGACGACGATGACGGCCATCAAATCGGGCCGGTACCAATCCGTGTAGAACTGCTTCAGCCGCTCGGGATTGACGTTGCGGATGATCTCGGGCTGCCCGATTGGCATTCGATCCGCGTAGCGTGAGCCCTTCAGCAGCAACGGAAACTGTGCATTGTTGATGCGCTCGCCAGCGCCCAACCCGAGACGCCACTCCTCGAGGATTACTCCTCGTTCCTGATCGATTTCCCTGGAATCGAATGTGACGTTGTGTGCGAAGTCCTCGAGGATGAGCAGCGAGCGGTCGATGGTACGAGGATTGTCGGTCGGGATCTGCAGTTCGTACACCGTCTCGTCGAAGCTGGTATGCGCGTTGACATGCGCGCCGAAGCGCACACCAATGGACTGCATGAAGGTGCCAACGGCATTACCGGGAAAGTTCCGCGTGCCGTTGAATGCCATGTGCTCGACGAAATGTGCGAGGCCGCGCTGGTCTTCGTCTTCGAGCACGGAACCCGCCTTGACCGCGAGCCGGAGTTCCGCCCGCGCCGCCGGCTGCCGGTTCTCACGAAGGTAATAGCGCATGCCGTTTGGGAGCGTCCCGACCGTGATCAGCGGGTCGACCGGTACGACCTGATCGAGCCTCGCGGCTAGAACGGCGGGCGGAATTGCTGGCTGCTGCGCATAGACGAGTCCAAAGGACTGGACGTGGGCCAGTCCCACGGCCGCGGCGATCATGGCGGCGAGAAGCAGGAACCGGGCGCGAGTATGAATGCTCATAGGCTCATCCGCATAACTCAACGACTGTAGTGACTCGTCAACGCAGGGCGGGTCCGGCTGTTTGGACCGTTATTGTGATTGTAGCCAAGAGTGCGCGGGAATGGCCGTTTTGCTAGCGTGCGTGCGATTGCTGGCGTGGCAGGTCGTTGTAATCGGGCATGTGCGCTTTGAGTCCCCGCTGAGGCGTGATCTTCGAGTAACCGGCCACGAGTTGCTCATTCCACCGGTCAACGGAAAAGTCGAAAGGATCACCGGGATCGCGGTCGACGAGCTCCAGATCCGTCTCCGTCATCGTCAGCTTGCCGAACGAGAGCTGCCCGCCGCGCCAATAGATGTAGTTCATCGACGTCGGCGGCGGTGAGAGCCTGTCTGGGGTGGCCGAACCAAACACCTGCACCAGAGCGTCCTTCTCCACCCTCACCGCCGTGATCCGTCCATGCATCGCCGGCGGAGGCAGCAGCCGCGACGGATCGAGCAACACGTCATTGCCTTCGACAGTCACGCCACGATCGGGATCGACCTTGAAGAGGTTGTCCATCTGCACGCGCAACGTCTTGAGCAGCGGGCTGACGGGGAGGCCAAATCCCTTCATCGATTCAGCGTGAATGCGGATTCGTCCGTCCGGAGCCGGGCTGACACTGGCCTTCACATCGAATGGCACCGGGACGCCCTTGCTCACGGTGCCCTTCTGTCGCAGGCCACCGTCTGCATCGATCGAGATTTGAAGCGCTCGCACGTTCGAGTGGCCAACGAGGGCGCGCGTCATGAGTGCGTTCAGTGATACGAGATCCACGGCCACTTCGCCATTGTCCACTGTCACCGAGTAGCTGCGTGGATCGTCGAGATAGGGCGCCGACCGCGTTCCTTGTGCGACGAAGCGGCCCCGCAGGCTCCGGATGTGAAGCGCGACATCGTCCGTCAGATGCAGGTCCACGTTGCGCATCTCCGCTTCGACGGCTGGGGCACCCGCACTTCCGCGCATGAACGCCATCGCCGCAACGGCGACAACGACCAGATACACACTGCGCACGTCAAACGCATTGCAGGATGCGAGCCATCCGGATCGGCACGACGTGATGCGGGGAAAGATGCGGCGTGGATACAAACCGCCGAGCTAAGCCTTCCCGGTATTGTGCTCCAACAACTCCTCCAGTGTTTCACCGTCTATTGGCTTGACCAGATGCGCATCGAATCCGGCTCGCCTGGTTCGAGCCAGATCAGCCTCACGACCCCAGCCCGTCAGCGCGACGATGCGAGGACGCTGCCTCGACCAGGAGTTCGCTCGCAAGCGCTGACAGACCTGAAACCCGTCGACATCCGGCATGCCCAGGTCGAGCAGGATGACATCAGGATCGAAGTCCTTCGCGCGTTCTACCGCCACGCGGCCCTCGAATGCCGTGGCGACCTCGTGGCCCATCGTTCGCAGGAGCCGTGCGATGGCACGCGCGCCGTCGCGATTGTCATCGATAATCAACACGCGCCGAGTCGCCGAGGCGGCGGCCACGGGAACAGCCGTCATCGTCCGGGCTGGAACCACGGCGTCGGCTCTGGCCGGAAGGCGCACAACGAACTCGCTGCCCCGATCGGGACCGGGACTGCGCGCCTCAATCGTTCCGCCATGCAGTTCGACAAGTTGCCGGACCAGCGAGAGACCAATTCCGAGACCGCCAAACGATCGCGGGGGCCGACGCGATCCTTGAAAAAACTTGTCGAACGCACGCGCCCGTTCGGCTTCCGACATGCCGATGCCCATATCGGCGACGGTCACCTGGATGTCCGCTCCCGTGGTCTCGGCGGTCAGACGAACGATTCCTCGTCCCTCGGTGAACTTCGCCGCATTGGACAGCAGATTGGAGAACACCTGGGCGAGCCGAACGAGATCGCCCTCCAGGTAGAGCGGCTCGGGCGGCAGCGTCATGATCAGCTGCTGATCGCATCGCTCCAGCAAAGGGTTGGTTGATTCGACCGCGACCTGTAACACGTCGACCAGCCGGATCGGCGCTTTGAGGACCTCGAGTTTGTTGCTCGTGATCCGTGAGATGTCCAGCAGGTCAGCGACGAGTTGTGTCAGGTGCTTCAACTGTCTGGCGATCACACCGAGACACCACTTCGCGTGTGCCGGGTCCGGGTCGCGCAGCAGTTCGACCGCCGTCTGCATCGGCGCAAGTGGATTCCGCAACTCGTGCGCGAGCGTCGCGATGAATTCGTCCTTGCGCCGATCCGCGTCCTGCAACGCCTGCTCGGCCAACTTGCGCTCGGTGATGTCCTCGACGATCGCCGCGCTATGAATTGAGTTCGGGTTGGCGTCGCGCAACAGATTCGCTGCCACGCGCACCCACCTGATACTTCCATCCTTGCGCACGTAACGCTTTTCAGCGCGATACGCGACGTCGATTCCGGCCACGAATTTTACGACACGCTCGCGATCGGCCTCCCGATCGTCGGGATGATCCAGATCGAGTGGGCCCATCTTCAGCAACTCTTCGCGGCTGTAGCCGGTGATTTCGCAATAGCGATCGTTGACCCGCATGAAGAGGCCGTCTTTGCCCACCTGGCAGGCGCCAACGGCGACGCTCTCGAAAAAGCCGCGGAAGTTCGCCTCGCTCGCCTCGAGCGCCGCCTTGGCAGCCCGTTCTTCAGTCGAGTCCGCGGCTCCATCGCCGTCGTCGGCCCCGCGGCGCTCGGGACTGCGCTGAATGTGATTGGTGATATCGACGAGGATGGTCGTGGCGCCAACCAGCGCACCGCTTTCATCGCTGACCGGCGACACGTAGGCCAGCACGCTGCGACGGCTGCCGTCGGGCCGGACAACAACAGCCTCGAGCCCCTCGTACCGGCGCCCGCTCTGGAGAGCCAGTGCCGTCCAGCACTGCTCGTGCGGAATGTGCTTGCCATCGACAGTAAGAAGAGAGCGCGATCCGGAGTATCGATCCGTTGCATCGTTGAGGGCGGGACGCCGTCCCCACAACTGCTCCGCACGGTCGTTGAAACAGGTAATGCGTCCGTCGAGATCGCAGGTGTACGCCGCAACCGGCAATATCGCCAGCGTCCCCTGGACGCGTTCGTCCATGCGGCGCTGAAAGTCGCGAGTCGACTGACTACTGCTCATTTCCTCTACAACCTCCTGTGCAGGTTGCGGGTGGTCAACCTTAACACACCGTTTGAAACCGCACCCCCTTGACCTTTGACGTTTGACCTTCGACTCAAAACGAGGTTCCCGCCGTGATGTAGAACCGTGTTTCACCCGCGTTGACGGGGCCCAGCCCCTTCACAGGCACGCCGAAACCGGTGCGAATCCGCACAGGGACAAACGAAAACAGGGTGAGGTCGCTGGACAGTTCGGCACCCGTCGAAAGCAGTTGCGGCGCTCCGAGCCGATCGACCTCGCTCGCCGCGCCGACGCTGTCGACGAACCACGATCCGGACAACCCCCGCAGGTAGATCGGCAACGCCCCGAGACCACGGCTGACGCGAGCAATCGGAAGACGCGCTTCGGTCCGGACACTCCACATCGCGCCGGCCGCCACAAATCCCGGTGGATAGCCGCGTGCCTCGAAGTCGGAATCGCCGGCGTTGAGAATCGATGTCGTGCCGACTCCGCCAGCCGTCAAGCGACCCGCCGCCGGGCCACGTTGTTCCGCAATGCGGGCCGTCACGGCGAGGACGGGCCGGCCAGCAGTCGTCCACGAAGGGAACGATCGATAGAGCGAGCCCGACACGTCCCAACCCGATCGCCAGCGATCACCCGCGGTCGCTTTGAGGTAGTCGATCGACGCCGACATTTGTATTCCGTCCTGGCGAGAAATGGAGCGCAGGCCCGCCTGAGTGTTGCCGAACCGCACTCCCGCTCCTCCGCCTGCGAGCGTGGGTTCCTGCTGCACCGGAGCGGCCCCGGCGAGCGCCTCGATATCGCCGGCGTTTTCGCGATGCCGATCTTCAAGTTCGAGATTCGCGCTGAAAAGCGTCGTCCGGCGCCAGCGCTGCCACGGAAGGGCGACGCCAACCGCGGCGGATCGCGTGCGCTCGAGGCGCAGTAACTCGCCTGCCGTGGATTCAATCCGTTGCTCGAGCCGCCAGGTCGAGGCGATCTGCCCGAACAGCACCGCATGAGGAAACCTGCTGTATGCGTAGCTTGCAGATCCGATTGTTCGACCATCGGCCCCGACCGCAGCGTCCGCCTGCCATGAGTGCCGGCCGATGACGTCGATGCCGCCGGTTGCGCCACCGGCGAACGCACCGAGTTCCTCCACCGTCTCGAAAACCGGCGACCAGCCAGTGGGGACCAGGTCGCGCGGCGGTGCGTACGACTTCAGCGCCGTCGGGTTTTCCGCGACAGGGAGCGTCGCCGGATCTCCGGGCGGTTGAGCAAACACGGATCCAGATGCTGGGGCCGGTATCCAAGCCGCGCGGTCGATGTCGATGCGCTCGAGATGAAGGCCATCCGCGTGCGTGACAACACCGACGATCGATGTCCGATCGGAGAACGAACCGAAGGGTGTCGCATCACTCGACGTTGGCCGTCTCGGGATGATGGCGACTTCGTGGACTCCTGTGGCGACTCGCGCCGTCAAATACAGACGAGGATTGGCATCACCCTCCAGCTCGACGACATACAGCTCGCGAACCCCTGAGCGATCGGAGGTGAAGAACATTCGCCGGATTCCTTCGGGAGCGTTTGCGTCCCACTCGGGGACCCCTTCCAGCGCCCGATCTTCTGTCAACGAGCGAATGAACCGCCCATCCGACGACAGCAGTACCAGATCGAGCGAGGCGCCGCGCGTGAAGCGCACTGCGGCGAGGCGCATGCCATCGGGCGACCAGCGAGCGGGGCCCCAGGCAGTGGCGGTCGAGAACTGCGTGAGCGGCGTAATGCTCCCGGAGCTGACATCGACTGTTACCAGCCGGCTTCGATCGCGGTCGTACTGCACGGCGACGATGGTCCGGCCGGAAGGGTGAACGTCTGGCGACGTCAGGCGTGCCGATCGCGTCAGGCGCGTGATCGTGCCGGAGGCGATCTCGATTTTGTACAGGTCGCCGAACTCGCGAGCGTTGTCCACCAGATCGAGTTGTGCAAACACGATTGACTGCCCATCGGGCGACCACGAGAACGCATGCGCGCTGTTCACGCGCGCAATCCGCCGCGCGTCGCAGGCAGGAAGGTTGGCGATGTACAGGCCGAGCGGTTTACGGCCCTCGTCCGTCGCCAGAAACGCAACCGCCGATCCATCAGGCGAGACGCGCGGCAACGAGGTAAAGTGCGCGAAGTCGCACAGGCGCCTCGTTTCGGCCAGGCCGGGAGACTCGGCTCGAAGCTGTTCCCGCAGTCGCAAGGCCTCGTCACGCTCGGAGGCAATCCACGCCTTCCATTCCTGCGACAGGCTCTTCCCTCCGAAGAGCTCGCCGACGGCGGCGCCGCGCGAGACAATCGAACCAAAGCTGCCGGCGCGTCGCGCCATCCACGCCGCCGGAGTCTGTTGCCCGTATTGGTCGGCGAGGTGATCGAGGAAAAGGCTTCCGAACACGTAATGGCGATCGATCGGCCAGGCGCCCGGATCTGATTCGGCTTCGTCCAGCTTTGGACCTTCGGTTTCGAGCACAGCCGCCCGGAGCGTTTCCGGAAATCGCGATCCGCGAACGCGTCCACTCTTGGTGAGCTGCGACTCATAGAACGTCGCGAGCCCTTCAATCAGGTAGCTGCCGTCGAAGATGTGCGGAAAGGTCAGATCGCTTCGGCCGAATACGCGGCGCAACACACTCCAGCCGCGGCGGGCTTCGTCGAGATGGAAGATGTGAGCGAGCTCGTGCGTGAGCAGCAGCTCGATCGGATCGTCGGCGAAGAACAGCTCGCCCTCGATCGGCGTGTGCGCGAACGCGACGACCCTGTTGGTCGGATACGGCGTTGCTGATCCATTGAACACATCCCCCTGGTCGATGATGACGACGCGGATCTTGCCGTGTGGCGGCGACCCGTAAGCCTTCGCCAGAAGCGCGTACGCCGTTTCGGCGCGAACGGCGGCACGGCTCGCGTAGTCCTCCAATCCGATCTCGAAGGTCAGAATGAAATGAGGCGTTTGAAAGGTCCGGTACCTGACGTAAGGGATCTGCGCGCGCGCATCAGGCGCGATCAGGAACATTGCGGTGCACGACACGAGCAGGGCTCGTGCCCATGAGAGTCGCCGGAGCATCTTGAGGTCAGACCAATAGCACAGAACGACCGTCAGGCGTTCGGAAGCCGCGCTCGCGCCGTTGATCAAGATGACACGTTGCTGCATGGAGATAGGGAATGGCCCTGAAAGCGCCTGATATCGTGACCCTGCGAAAGCTGATCCAGGAGTGGTTGTGGGACAACATCCCCGAAGAGGTGTCCTCCAAAGATAATGGCAGGACCTTCACGCGTCTCACAGGCATGACGCAGGCATCACTCGAAGCGAACTGGAAAGGCGGCGGCATGCTCACGAGCTGCAACTCCTTTGCTGGTACCGTCATGAAGGAGATTGGTGTCTCCAGGGGCAGTGTGCTCGCCAAAGGTGTGCTGGACATCAGCCTCGCCGACAAGGAAGTGCCAGG
>JBKPNV010000119.1:0-26247 GCA_046732795.1 Acidobacteriota bacterium | reverse complement strand
ACGTACTACCTGCTTGGATCGGCACTTGGTCCGCATCCCTATCCGCTGATGGTTCGTGAATTTCAATCCGTCATCGGCCGCGAAGTCCGCCGCCAGATGCTCGATCAGGTCGGGCGTCTCCCGGACATCGTCGTCGCGTGCGTGGGTGGCGGGAGCAACGCGATCGGTATTTTCGATGCCTTCGTCAATGACAAGTCGGTCCGGTTGATCGGTGTCGAGGCCGGAGGCGAGCGGATCGCGCCGGGACGTCACGCGGCCCGGTTCGCGGGCGGCAGTACCGGCGTGCTCCAGGGAACGCGGACCTTCGTCCTCCAGGACGATGCAGGGAATATCGAGCTCACGCATTCGATTTCGGCCGGCCTCGATTACGCCGCAGTCGGCCCCGAGCACGCATGGCTGCGCGATCTGGGACGGACCGAGTACGCCTACGTCACCGACGCCGAGGCGCTCGAGGGCTTTCAGGCACTGGCCCGGCTCGAGGGCATTCTGCCTGCGCTCGAGTCCGCGCACGCTATTGCGTACACGATGCGCCTCGCAAAGGAGGTCGCCGACGATGCCGTGATCCTCGTCAATCTGTCCGGCCGCGGCGACAAGGACGTGCAGAGCGTGATCGAGGCGCTTCGATGAGCCGTCTGGCGGCGACCTTCGCCGGTCTGCGCGAGGCGGCAAAGCCCGGCCTCGTGACGTACATCACAGCCGGCGATCCCACGCTGCCCAGGACGCGAGATGTCCTGCGCGCCCTCGATCGCGCCGGGGCAGACGTGATGGAAGTGGGAGTACCTTTCTCCGATCCGCTCGCGGATGGTCCCGTCATCCAGCGCGCAACTGAGCGCGCTCTCGCTTCGCGCACGACGCTGAGCGGCGTCCTCGATCTGGTTGGTGACATCCGCGGTGACATTCGCGCCCCGGTCGTGATCTTCAGTTACGCCAACCCGATTCTGCGTCTCGGCGCCGAACGGTTTGCCGATCGCGCGCGCGCCGCGGGTGTCGACGGGGTGCTCGTTCTCGACCTGCCGATTGAGGAGGCTGACGACTTCCGGAACATGCTGGCGAAGCGGGGGATTGATACAATTCTTCTGCTCAGCCCGACGACGACCGACGACCGTCTTCGCAAAGCGGCAGCCCTCGGCAGCGGGTTTCTGTATGCGATTTCGCGGCTCGGTGTGACGGGCGCCCGCGATCGAGTCGCCGACGGCGCCCGTGAGATGGTCGAACGAATCCGGCGTGTCAGTCCTTTGCCAGTGGCGCTCGGGTTTGGAATTTCCAAGCCTGAGCATGTCCGGGAAGTCGCGCGATGGGCCGACGCCGCGGTCGTGGGCAGTGCCCTGGTCAACGTGGTCGCCGAAGCGGGCACGTCGAACGAGCTCGAGACGAAAGTAGAGGAGTACGTGCGTTGGCTGAAGTCCTGACCATCGAGGAGTTGCGCAACCGGATTGACGTGATCGACGAGCAACTCGTGCGGTTGTTGAATGTGCGGGTGGCATGCGCAGTCGAAGTAGGACGGTTGAAGCACGAAGCAGCCCTTCCGATCTATCAGCCGGACCGCGAAGCCGAGGTCCTCAGCAGGGTCAAGCGGTCGGCCACCGAGTTGTCCGGACCGCTCACGGCCGAAGCCGTCGTCCGGATTTTCGAGCGGGTTATCGACGAAGCGCGACGCGCCGAGCGCGTCGCGAGTGATCACAGAAACGGTCCAGATTCACGGATGGGAGAGTAGTCATGGTCGTCGTCATGAAGGAGCGGGCCACCGAGGTTCAAATCGACGCGGTGATCGCACGCCTGATCGAGCTGGGGATGGACGTGCACCGGTCATCGGGAGCGACCCGCACGGTCCTGGGCGTGGTGGGCGCCCACAAAATCGATCCCGAGCTCATCGGCATACTCGATGGTGTGCACGAAGTACTGCGCATCACCGAGCCGTACAAGCGAGCCAGCCGCACCTTCAAGCCCGAGGACACCGTCGTCATTCTCGACGATGTCCGCATAGGCGGGGACGAAGTGATCGTCATGGCGGGGCCGTGCTCGGCCGAGACCGAGGAGCAGGTCATGGCCAGCGCCACGGCGGTCAAGCGGGCGGGGGCGAAGATCCTCCGCGGCGGCGCGTTCAAGCCGCGCAGTTCGCCGTACAGCTTCCAGGGCCTCGGCGAGAAGGGCCTTCAGATGCTCCGGCGCGCCGCCGACGCGCACAACCTGAAGCTCATTTCCGAGGTCATGGACATCAGCCAGATCGAGCTGATCGACAAGTACTCGGACATCTTTCAGGTCGGCGCGCGGAACATGCAGAACTTCACGCTGCTCCGCGAGCTTGGTCACGTGCGAAAGCCGGTGCTGCTCAAGCGCGGCATCTCCGCGACGATCGAGGAATGGCTGCTGTCGGCCGAATATATCCTCGCGGGTGGCAACAACGAAGTGATCCTGTGCGAGCGCGGTATCCGCACCTTCGAGACGGCCACACGCAACACGTTCGACATCTCCGCCATCCCGGTCGTCAAGAAATTGAGCCACCTTCCCATCGTGGCGGATCCGAGTCATGGCGCGGGCCGTCGCGATATGGTGGCGCAGCTGGCTCGCGCGGCCGTGGCGGCCGGCGCCGACGGGTTGATCATCGAGGTCCACCACGATCCCGATCGTGCCCTCAGCGATGGCGCGCAATCGATGTATCCCGCACAGTTCGATCGGTTGATGGCGGAACTGCGCATCATCGCTCCAGCCATCGGCCGCAGCATCTGCCTCGAGCCGATGGCGCGTCGCGGTTGGGCGAGGTAAACCCACAACTCCCAATCCCAACCCCCAACTCCCAAGGCTCCCCGGCCTCCGCGGTTTGGGAGTTGGGAGTTGGAAGGTGGGAGTTGCCGATGTCGGAAGAACCACCTTTTGAAAACATTGCGATCGTAGGCTTCGGCCTGATCGGCGGGTCGATTGCGCTCGCCATCCGTGAGCGTTGGCCATCGATCCGCATCACCGCGGTCGATCGTCCGCCTGTTCTTGCGCATGCGGCAGGGAGCGGCGCGATCGATCGGACGGCCACGAGTGTCGCCGATCTGAGCGGCATTGATTTCCTGATCCTCGCCGCACCGGTCGAACAGAACGTCCGGCTGCTGCCACACGCCGCCGCCCACGTCGGTGATGGCGGCCTCATCACTGACGTGGGCGGCACCAAGCGTGACATCGTGAAGGCCGCGTGTGCGCTGTCTGACGCTCGCCGCGCATTCGTCGGAGGCCATCCCATCGGCGGTGCCGAGCAGGGCGGCTTTGCTTTCGCGCGCGCGGACCTCTTTCGTGGGCGGCCCTGGATTCTGACGCCGGACGGCTCGACATCGCAGGAGACGATCGATCGCCTGGCGGGATTCATCAAGAGTCTCGGCGCGCGGCCGACGACGATGGGCGCCGACGAACACGATCGCTTGATGGCGTTTCTGAGCCATCTGCCGCAGCTCACAATCACCGCCTTGATGGAGGTCGTGGGTGAGGCGACCTCCTCGAGCGGCTTGCGCCTCGCCGGACGCGGCCTGGTCGACTCGACTCGCCTGGCATCGAGCCCGGCCGACGTCTGGCGCGACGTCTGTGCCGCGAACGCCGGCGACATCGGTGTTGCGCTCGATTTGCTGATTGCACGGTTGCAGCAGCTTCGGGCAGGGCTGACGGATGGTGATACTGTCGACGACGTCTTCGGGCGTGCGGCGCATTGGCGAGCCGAGCTGATAAAAGGCCACGAGTAGATGATCTTCCACATCACTTCACGGGCAGCCTGGGAGGCTGCCCTCGGGGCGGGCATTTACGAAGCGGACTCGCTGGCGACAGAGGGTTTCATCCACTGCTCGACGGCCGACCAGTACATCCGGGTCGCCAACCAGCGCTTCCCCGGGCGTACGGACCTGGTCGTCCTGCACATCGACCCAGCGCGGCTGAAGCCGGAGGTTCGTTATGAAAACCTCGAGGGTGGGGAGAGCTTGTTCCCGCACGTCTACGGCGCGATTCCAATCTCGGCCGTGCTCAACGTCGTACCGCTGCGCCCTCGGGAGGATGGGTCGTTCGGCACCTGATGTCGAGCCGGTGACTCCTCATTTAGTAGAGGTAGAGGCGAGTTCGAATAACGAATCGCCCGTCAGTCAGGATTCAATGGCAGGCGCACCGTGAATTCACTTCCTTTCCCTTCACCATCACTGTGCACCTGCACCGAACCGCCATGCAGCGTGACCATCGTCTTCACGAGCGAGAGACCAATTCCCAACCCGCCCTGCGCTTGCGGCCGCGACGTTTCGACCTGCGTGAACAAGTCGAAGATGCGCGGCAGCATATCGTGCGGAATACCCATCCCGTTGTCCTGAACGTGCACGACTGCTTCGCGGCCCTCAGTCGTGCCCTTGACCCAGATGTGGCCTCCCTCGGGCGTGTACTTGGCGGCGTTCTGAATCAGATTCGTGAACACCTGTTCGAGGCGGGTGGAGTCGGCTTCGAACACGATTGCGGCGGCCGGCATGATCACGTCGAGTACGTGACGACGTTCGCGGACCAGCGGGCGAGTGCTCTCAACGGCGCGTTCAACGACTTCGTGGAGCGACACCCGTTCCCGTTTCAACTCGATCTTGCCGACGCCGACGCGCGAGATATCGAGCAGGTCATCGACCAGCCGCCGAAGATTGTCGATCTGGCGATCGATGATCTTGAGGAGCGGCTCCAGATCGGCCTGACGGGGGCTTGTGATACGAATGAGCTGTACGGCGTTGCTCAGCGGTGCGAGCGGGTTACGCAGCTCGTGTGAGAGTGTCGAGAGAAACACATCCTTCTGGTAATTTGCATCGCTCGCCGCTTTGAGTTGGTTACGTACGGTATCGAGCTGCTCCCGCAGGTCGGTTCGATTGCGGAGGATCTTGCCAAACCCCAGCAACTCGCCCCGCTGGTCGCGTAATGCGGTCAGCACGCCGGCTGCCCAGAATCTCGAGCCGTCGGGCCGCCCCATCCATCGATCGTTTTCTGCGATGCCGTTTGCCCGCGCCACGGCCATCTCGTAGTCTGGCATCCCAGCCGCAGCGTCTTCTTTCGTGAAAAGCACTGCGAAAGGGCGGCCCAGGGCTGCAGATCTTTCCATGCCAAAGATCAACGCCGCGCCACGACCCCACCAGGTGATCACGCCATCGCGGTCGAGCAGCAGCAAAGCATGCTCTTCCGCTTGTTCCGCCAGGAGACGAAGGAGCTGTTCCGGGTCGTGTTGAACCTGGTCTGTCACTGCAGACCCAACATCAAGTTTCGTGCCCGCGGTGCCCCGGCGCAACCATGCGGATGTCATCTACGGCCTGTGGGTTCTCGAGGGACGACAGGTCACCGGGTGCATCGCCGAGGTATGTGGCTCGGATCACGCGGCGCATGACCTTGGCGTTGCGCGTTTTCGGCAGGTCGCCCACGAACTCGATCGCCTTGGGCTTGAGAGGTTTGCCAAGTCGATCGATCACGAGCGTCATCAGGCGGGCAGAGAGGTCGGCGTTCGGCGCATGCCCGGGCCGCAGCACGCAGAAGCAGACGAGCGCTTGGCCTTTCATCTCGTCGGGCACGCCTATCGCGGCAGCCTCCAGTACGGCGGGATCATCGACCAGCACCGATTCGACCTCCGCCGGGCCAAGACGTTTGCCGGCGATCTTGATCGTGTCATCGGATCGCCCGAGGATGTACCAGAGCCCGTCGTCATCGATCGCGGCCCAGTCGCCGTGCACCCAGACATCGGGGAAGCGCGACCAGTACGTCTCGAGGTAACGCTCCTGATCGTGCCAGAACCCGCGAGTCATGCCGATCCACGGCGCGCGGACGATCAATTCGCCAACCTGATTCCGCACCGGGCGGCCCTGGTCGTCGACGACATCGGCGGCAATTCCCGGTGGCGGGCCTGCGAATGCGGCCGGCTTGAGCGGCGTCAGCACATTGCCTGAAACCAGGCCGCCCGACACTTCGGTTCCTCCCGAGTAGTTGATGATCGGCAAACGGCCACCGCCAACGACATCGAAGAACCATCTCCACGGCTCGGGATTCCACGGTTCTCCTGTCGAGCCCAGGATGCGCAGCGAGGAGAGATCGTGCGAGCGAACAGGAGTGTCACCATGTCGCATCAAGGCGCGAATCAGCGTGGGAGAGACGCCGAGAATGTTGACGCGATGCCGTTCGAGCAGCGCCCACAGTCGATCCGCTGCAGGGTAGTCGAGTGCCCCGTCGTAGAGCACGACGGTACCGCCGAGCAGCGTCATGCCGAAAACCTCCCACGGACCCATCATCCAGCCCATGTCGCTGACCCAGTACATCGTCTCGCCGTCGTGTACGTCGAAGCAGTGGACCATGTCCTGCGCGGTCTTGATCGGGAAGCCGCAATGCGAGTGCACGGCCCCTTTGGGACGGCCTGTGGTGCCGGAGGTGTAGATGATCATCAGCGCTTCGTCGGCGCCCGTGCGTTCGGTCGCGCAGTCATCGGGTTGACCGGCCAGGAGGTCGCTCCACCACATGTCGCGCGGCCCCATCAGGACATCTGCGCCGATACGTCGACTCACGATGACGCGCTCGACCGAAGGCGCAGCAGCGAGTGCGGCGTCGGCGGTGTCTTTCATCCGCACGGCCTGGCCGCGCCGCCAGAAGCCATCGGACGTCATGAGCATCTTGACGCCGGCATCCTGAAGGCGAGTGGCGACCGCTTCAGCCCCGTAGCCGGAGAACAGCGGCAGCACGATGCCGCCGACCTTGATGATCGCGAAGAACGCGGCAACGAGCTCCGGGCACATCGGCATAAAGAGCGCAACCCGGTCACCTCTGCCGATGCCGACTGTACGCAGTCCACCGGCCGCGCGATTCACGTCGCGCAGCAGCTGGGCATAGGTCAGCGTGCGCGTCGTGCCTTCTTCTCCTTCCCACCTGAGAGCTGGCCGATGCTCGCTTGCCGTTCCTCGCCACTTTTCCAGGCAGTTGTGGACGATGTTCATGCGGCCGTCGAGACACCACTTTGCGCTCGCCACGCCTGAAGAGAGATCGACGACGCGGCTGTAGGGCTCGTAGAATTCGATGCCGAGGTCGTCCATGACGGCCCGCCAGAACCATTCGAGATCCGTCGTCGAGCGAGTCATCAGCTCGTCGAGCGTATTGAGCCGATGTTTTTTCATGAAATCGGCGAGCCGGCTGCGCTCGACGTATTCAGAAGTCGGCCGCCACGCGATCGCGCCGCCGAACTCGAACTGGTCCATATGCTGGTTATAGCACTGCAGGCCGCGGACCACACCGAAGCCTAGAATGGGTATGTGCTGAAAGAACCCACCGTCATCCTGAGCGCGTGCCGGACTGCGATTGGATCCTTCGGCGGTTCGCTGCGGGATGTGCCGGCATCGAAGCTCGGCGCGATCGTGATTCGTGAGGCGATCGCGCGAGCCGCCATCGATCCGGCGACGATCGGCGACGTCATCATGGGATGCGTGCTGCAAGCCGGCGCTGGAATGAATGTCGCGCGTCAGGCCGCGCTCGAGGCCGGTGTTCCAAAGGACATCCCGAGCGAGACAGTCAATCGCGTGTGCGGCTCCGGGCTGCAGGCCGTGGTTCACGCGGTCGAAGCGATGCAAACGGGATACATCGATGTCGCCGTGGCTGGCGGCACCGAGTCGATGTCACGCGCACCGTACCTGCTCGATGGCGCCCGCTGGGGCTACCGGATGGGAAATGCGGCAGTGTCCGACTCCATTCTCGACGAAGGACTGACGTGCGCCATTGAAGGCTGTCACATGGGCATGACGGCAGAGAGAATCATCGACTGCTTCGGGATTTCTCGCGCCGAGCAGGACGCCTTCGCCGCAGAGAGCCAGCAACGTGCCGAGCGGGCCATTCTCAACGGCGACTTCCGTGACGAGATTGTCGCGGTCGAGATCGCGAAAAAAGCAGGGGAATCAACGCGATTCGAGACCGACGAGCATCCCCGCCGAAACACGACCGTCGAGACGCTTGCCAGGTTGAAGCCCGCGTTCAAAAAAGACGGGAGCGTCACAGCCGGGAATGCGTCGGGGATCAACGACGGGGCGGCTGCGCTCGTAGTCACCACGGCCGCTCGCGCACGCCAACTGGGGCGAACACCGCTGGCGCAAGTCGTCTCGTTCGCCGCCACGGGGATCGAGCCGATCATGATGGGAATGGGACCGGTCAATGCCGTCCGAAAAGCGCTGCAGCGTGCCGGGCTGTCGCTCGCGGACATCGATCTGTTCGAACTGAACGAGGCATTTGCCGCGCAAGCCGTTGCGGTCTCTCGCCAGCTCGGTCTCGACCCGCGGAAGGTCAACACGCGAGGCGGAGCAGTGGCGCTCGGCCATCCCATCGGCGCCAGCGGCGCCAGGATCCTGACCACGCTCATCTATGCTCTTCGCGCCAGAGGAGGCGGAAAGGGTGTCGCATCCTTGTGCATTGGCGGCGGCATGGGAATCGCCATGGTGGTCACTGTCTAGCGCTTTCGTGCATGGGGTCCTTGGTCCTGTCCCCGTCCGCTCAGCGGCCGCACCAAAGACGAGGCACATAGGACGAACCTGGAGCTAAGGTCCAGGGACCGAGTACCCCGCACGGAACTTCATTGGGGGAGCGTCCGTCTGAACCGGCGAGGAGTTGTGGCTGTGACTCGAGGGATTGTCGCGCTCGCTGTGCTCTTTGCCCTATGGGTTGCTTGGGCACAGACACCTGACCACGGCGGCAATGGCGATTTACGTCGACCGGACCCGGCCGAACTGCGCCAGGAACGACGCGAACGCGCTCAACAAGCTCGCCAGGAATGGCGCGAACGGACGCAGCAGACGCGCGAGGAACGGCGCGAGCAGAATCGCGAGCGCCTGGAGCGCTTTCGGGAACGTTTCCGTGGCGACGGCGTTCACCTGCGACTCTTCAAAGACTACGCCCTGGCGGAAGGCGAAACGGCGAACGAACCGGTCGTCGTCATCGGTGGTTCCGCTCGCATCGACGGCCGGGCCGATGATGACGTGGTCGTCATCGGCGGTGGGCTCCACCTTGGGTCGAAAGCCATCGTCGAGGGGAATGCGGTATCAGTACTTGGCGAGATCACGCTCGATCCGGGTGCCGCAGTTCACGGGTCCATCGAGCAGACCGCCGCTCCATGGCGCGGCATTACATTTGGCAGCGATTGGGGCGGAGACGCTTGGCGGCGCGGCCTGGCGTTCTGGGGATCGGTCTTCAGGCTTTCTCTGACGCTCGCGGTTGCCGTGGTGCTCACGCTGGCCATGCCTGGGTGGATCGGCACGATATCCGACCGTTCGGCCGGCGCGTCGATTCTCACCGGTCTGGCAGTGGAGGTGCTGTTCGTTCCCGCGCTCCTCGTGCTGATGGTGGCGTTGATCGTGTCGGTCGTCGGAATTCCACTGCTCGCCGCCATTCCTCTCTTGCTCGCCGGCTTCGGTTTGATCTGGGTCGCCGGCTTCACGGGCGTGGCTGTTCGACTGGGGCGCACGCTTCGTGGAAGAAGCTCAGTGACGCAGCCGTCGGTTGTCGACTTCCTGATCGGCTACGCCATCATCATCGGCGTGACGGTGATTGCGCAGGCGGCGGCGTACGGTCTTGGCTGGCTCAGCCTGGCGACGTGGCCGATGCGTTCGGCAGGGCTGCTGGTCGAATACGTGGCGTGGACGATAGGGCTCGGCGCGGCGGTGATGAGCCTGTTCACGAACCGGCGAATCGTGCCGCCCCCCATCCCGGTCTGAACGCGATTTCCCATAGCGAGTCTTCAGACTCGCCGTCACACTCGCAAACGGATTAAGGCGGGTTTTGCCGTCGACTTGCCCAGGCCAGGGAAGAGCCGCCTCGTACGCTATTGCGAGAGTGATTCTAGAACTGGGACAGACCCGTCCGCACCTGCACGTTGACCGTGCTCGTTCCGACAACACGGTCTTTCTGCTTCAGTCGAAACGCGACGCGGAAGGCACCTGGCTGCCGGAAGGTGTGCTCGGTCGTGAACCGCCGCTTGATGGCGCTCTTACCGGACTCGTACGGATCGCAGTCTTCGGAGTTGGCCGATACGGTCCCGTCACCCCAATCCCACTCGATGGTCGGACAGTAGAAGTCTTCGTAGTCATCGGCACCGTTGCGCACATCCACGACAAGACGGGTTTTCAACGGGGCAAAGCCAACCGGGGGCGTGATCTTGAGTGATAGACTGGGTTTCTTGGCCTCGCTGCTCGACTGCGCGCTCGATTCAGCTCCGGCGGAAGAGAATCCGGCAAAGATCAGTCCGGCAACTGCGGCCGAGAGCGCACAACTCGTGCGTCGCGAATGAGGCATATCGATCTCCCGGGGCAGGGCTTACCTGATTTTACTCGATCGCTCGCTTGTTGGAGGCTCTCTGAGATTAAACCCTAAGTCTCAGGTCGCACAAGCCACGTCCCGGTGATCAGCCCGGTGGGATAGGGATATCGACACGATGCAGACCGTATACAAGACGCCTCCGCTCACCCTCACAGGACATCCGGCCGCCGAGCTCGACGTGGATCTGCTGGTGATCCCGTCGTTCACGGACGACGAGTTCGTCGATGAACCGGATCTCGATCGTGCTTCCGGAGGTGAAGTGGGCCGCGCTCGCGCGCGCGGGGAGTTCACGGGCAAGCCGTACGAAATGCTCGTAACTGCACTCTCTGGTTGGAAGGCGCTGCGCGCCGTGCTGGTTGGCACAGGCAAGTGCATGGAGGTCACGCCCGATCATTTCCGCCGGCTCGCGACGATCGGCGGCCTCCTCGCCAGGCAGGGCCGGATGACGCGCGTCGGGCTCCTGTTTCGTCCCGGCACACTCGTCGAGCCTGTCGTCGCCGCGCAGGCGATGGCAGAAGGCATCGTCCTGGCCAGCTACGATGGCGGAGCCCGGAAGACCAGTGGTCCCTCGCCGGTCTGGCTGGACCACATCGATATCAGGATCCTGGACGCTCCGGCGGCGACCACCGACGTGATCGAGCGCGGCCGCATCCTGGGTGAGTGCACGAACCAGGCGCGTGCGTTGGCCAACGAGCCGGGCAACGAGCTGACGCCGCGCGCGTTCGCGCAGCGCGCCTCCGAAATCGCCACTTCCGCGGGACTGAACGTAGAGATCCTCGACGAGCCCAATATCTCGGCGCTCAAGATGGGAATGTTGCTGGGCGTGGCGCGCGGCAGCCATGAGCCGCCGCGTGTTGTCGTGCTTCGTCACGAGCATCCCCAGGCACCGAAGGACGTAGTGCTGGGCCTTGTCGGTAAGGGCATCACCTTCGACACGGGCGGCATCTCGATCAAGCCCGCCGACAATATGGACAAGATGAAAGATGACATGTCGGGCGGGGCCGCCGTGATCTGTGCCATGGCCGCGATCGCGCGCCTGAAGCTGCCCGTCCGCTGCGTCGCGGTGATCCCGATGACGGAGAACATGCCGGGCGGCCGCGCCATCAAGCCGGGTGATGTGTTGACCAGCGCCGAAGGGAAGACCGTCGAAATTCTCAACACCGACGCGGAAGGACGCCTGATCCTGGGCGATGGTTTGTGGCTCGCGCGTCAACGCGGTGCCACGCACCTCGTCGATCTGGCAACGCTGACCGGCGCGTGCGTCGTCGCGCTGGGCAAGACCACCAGCGGGTTGTTTGGGACGCCCCCGCAGTGGGTCGAAGACGTGCGACGGGCGTCTGAACGCGCTGGCGATCGCTCCTGGCCGATGCCCGTGTTCGACGACTACAAGGAGCAACTCAAGAGCGAGATCGCCGACCTGAGCAACACCGGAGGGCGTCCCGGCGGCGCGATCACCGCCGCGCTCTTCATCAAGGAGTTCACGGGCGATCTGCCGTGGGTCCACGTGGATATCGCCGGGACGGCCTGGGCCGAAGAGGCCAAGCCGTATCAGCCCAAGGGTGCGACTGGCGTCGGCGTCCGCACGCTGGTCGAGCTCGCGCGCGACGTGGCGTCGTGGCACGTGTTGGATGAACGATGCTGACCCTCTCCCTGGTACAGAACCCGATCATCGTCGACGTCGGTCGTCAGCCCGATCCGACCGGCGATATCAGCATCGACTTCGTCATCGGGATGTTCGCGATGGCCGGCGTGCTGCTGGCGGTCGCCGCCGTCGGCTGCCTGATCGTGGCCGGCATCGTCATTTTGATCAAACGACGCCAGGCGTCCTCAGATGATTCGGACGAGATGACGAGTCACACTCGGCTCAAGATCTGACTGCATATCTTTGATCTTTGATGTTTGATTATTGATTCGTTGATGAAGGTGGAATGTCGATTCTTGATTGATTGGTGCCAGGGACGAATCACCACATCAACAATCTTCAATCAACAACGAATCATCAATCGAAGATCAAGAATTCATCTATGTTCTAGTCGCCATCGCGCAGTTCGATCAAGGCGCGCAACAGCAAGCCGATCGACTCCTGCGATTCGAGGTGATAGCGCGCCCGTGACTTGTCTGAGGGGCCGATCCGGATGGCCAGCAGCTTCTCGGGCTCGAGTGCCGCGAACGCATCCTCGTCCGTCTCGTCATCGCCGACGTACAGCGCTCGCTCGCAGCCGCTCGTATCGAGCGCGCGCCGGAGTGCCACGCCTTTGTTCGCGCCATGATCCGGCAGCAGGTTGACGGCCGCCGCACCGCAGATGACGCGCACGCCGCGGAGCGCTCGAACGACTGGAAGGATGCGTCGGAGTGCCTGGCCATGATCGGGAGCCGCCCGGTAGTGCACGGACACCGAGTGCGCCTTGTCCTCGACGATGACGCCGGGAGTGCCGTCGAGTTGTTCGTGCAGCCGATCGACCCACTGCCGGACCTGCGCGCGTGGTCGCGACGCCGCACCGGACCATTCGAGTCCGTGATTCCCGAACAGCTGCCGCACGTCGATCTCGGCCATGCGCTCGGAGATGTCCGCGAGCGCGCGTCCCGAGATCACCACGACCGGATACTCCTTCGCGACCCGGATCAGCAGTCGCTTCGTGGGTGACGGCAGCCGCGCCCGTTCCGGCGTAGGGGCGATCGGCGACAGGGTTCCATCGTAATCGAAGGCAAGTAGAACGCGGGATTGCGCGAACGTCCGCAGCGTCAGGACGTGATGCCGATCGAGAATGTCGCGCGTGCGACTCACACCGGCATGTCCTCCCATCGCCGAACCGAATAGTGCAGGGGTTTGGTCCACAGGCTTTCGAGTCCCTCGAGTATGTCCGATGCCCAGCCGAAGACATTTCGTCCGGCGACGACGCGCCGCATCGCGCGCATGCGCGCGCGCCGCTCGTCCAGTGGCATGTCGATGGCCTGGAGCAAGGCATCGGCGAAGCCGTCGACATCGTACGGATTGATGATGACCGCCTCACGAAGCTCCTGCGCCGCGCCGGCCAGCATGCTCAACACCAGCACGCCATCATCATCGTCGCGAGCCGATACGAATTCCTTGGCCACCAGATTCATTCCGTCGTGGAGTGAGCTGACGATGCAGAAATCTGCCAGGCGATACAGGGCGACGAGGCTGGTGATGGTGAGCGGCTTGGTGTGATAGTGCACGGCAGGCGCGCCGCCAGGAACCCGGTGCCGCGCATTGATGGCGGAGATCCGCAGGCCGATCTCGGCTTCGATGGCGGCGTAGCTCTCGATCTCCGAGCGGGACGGTACACCGATCTGCACGAACGTCAGCTTGCCTCGGAGCGCCGGCCGTCGACAGAGCAGCGCATCGAGCGCGTCGAGGCGCTCGGGGATTCCCTTCGTGTAGTCGAGTCGATCGACACCGATACCGATGATCTCGGCCGACAACCGGAACAGGCGTGCGAGTCGGGTTTGTTCGGCCGCAAGTGAAGGCGCCGCAGCGATGGCCTGGATGCGGTCGTAGTCGACGCCGATCGGCACCGAGACGACCGTGGTGCTGCGATCGCCAAAGCGTATGCGAGACAATTCGTGCTCGACCTCCATGTCGAACTCCTCCTCGGCAGCGAGGAGAAAATTGCGCCGATCGCGCTCCAACTGGAACGCGAGCAGGTCATTGGCGAGCAGGCCCCTCAGGATATCTGAGGCCCACGGGCAAATGCGGAACCTGTCGGGATACGGCCACGGGATGTGCCAGAAGAGCGCCGTGCGGGCGTCCGGCACACGTGCTCGCAGCGCCGGGGCCACGAGCGCGAGGTGGTAGTCCTGGATGAACACCGGCGTATTCGATTCGCCGACTTCCTCGCCGACCGCGGCGGCAAATCGCGCGTTGATGTCGCGGTACGCGGCCCAGTCTTCGGTGCGGAACTGCGGACGCACATCGACGAGATGACAGAGCGGCCACAGGCCCTCGTTGGCGAAGCCGTTGTAGTACGCGGAGAACGTCGGCTCTTCGAGCCAGAGGCGGCGCAACTCGTACGACGGGCTCTCCGGAGGCACCAGGACTCGGTCCGTCTTGTCGACGACCTGCCGATCTGCCGAACCCGCGCCGTGCGCCACCCACACTCCATTGCGCTCGCGCATCAGCGCGTCGAGGGCCACGGCAACGCCGCCGGTGGCCGGCGTCGCCACGATGCGGCCGCGCTCATCGTGACGATGGAGATACGGTTCGCGATTGGACACGACGACCAGCGGCCGCCGCAGCGGCGCTGCAAGGTCGCCGCTGCGCGACAGGCCGTAGCGGAAGAGCAGCGGGCCGAGGAGTTCATGGATCGCGATGAACGCCACGAGCAGCGCCTGAATTCGAGGACCCCAATCCATGAACTCGGATGCCACCAGCGCCGCGAATCCCAGCGTGATTCCTGCCTGGGAGACGAGGCCGGTCCAGATGTACTCGCCAACCGACCGGTCGATTCCCGAAAAGTGGACCCCCGCGGCGACACCGAGCTTGATGAACAGCAGCCGCAGTCCCGAGAGCGCGATGACGATGACACCGCTCTCGGCCAGCACGTCGAGCCGGAGGGACGTTCCGACGGCGACGAAAAAGATCACGAGCACAGGCAGCGCGGTGCTCTGCACCGCGGTCTTGAGGGCATCGCCCTGCGCGAGCGACAGATTTTCGATCACGAGGCCGGCGGCCACGGCCGCAAGCAGCGGCTCGAACTGCTGCGTGGTGCCGACCTGGCTGAGCAGCGCGCAGACGGCAATGAGAACGAGCGCAATCTCCCGACCGACGTAGCGTAGATACAGCGCGAACAACGCCCCTACCAGCACGCCGAACGCGACGGCGCCGCCGATCTCCCAGGTGAAGCGAGCGAGCAATCCGACGCCGTCGCTTGCGGTCGCGCCCACCGCGACTCGCGCAAACAGCATCGCCAGCGAGAACAGCACCAGGAGGACGAGGTCCGCGAGGACGACGACCGTGAGGACCGTCTCGCTCAACCGCCCTCGCGCGCCCGTCTCGGTGGTCACCGCCGCCGTCATGGTGGGGGAGAAGCTGACGGTGATCACCACCAGGAGCGCCGTGATCGCGAGCCGCTCGAGCCCGCCCGCGCGTGGGGCGATGGAGATCCACGGCCATGCCAACCACACCACGGCCCCGATCCCGGCCATGGCCACGGCAAGCGTGATCCCGGTCAGGCGCGCGATCGCCTTGAATTGCGGACCGAGACGTTCGAGATTGAGTGTGAGGCCGGCGATGAGCGCAATGAGCGTTGTCGCAATGCCCGTCACGAAGTGCAGCTGCACCGCCATCGTCTCGGTAATGACGTCGGCGATGTTGGGCCCGATCAGGATGCCAAACAGGATGTAGCTGGTGAGACGGGGAATGCGGAGGCGTCGAAGCGCGTCGCCGAATATCCAGGCGCCAAGCAGCGTGAAACCGATCGCGAACGCGGCGCCGGCGGTTCCGCTCGCGATCGGGCCGCCGATCGCGCGAACCCACATCACGACCACGACCGCGAGGATCAACGCAACCATCTGCTTCACTGGTGCGCCTCCGCCGGCCGCGACAGCGCAGCGAGCAGCTGACAGCCGATACTGCCCAGCACCGCGGCGGAGAGGATCGCCGCGGCCGCGGAATCCATCATCGAGGCCGCGTCGAGCGCGAATGCGATACCGAAGACGCCCGGTGGAAGCAGCGTCGCCCCGACATTGGTTTGGAGCGGCCCGCCCGGCACACGACCAATGAGCCATCCGCCGAGGAGTTTGCCGGCGATGCGCAGAACGAGGTATGCCAGCGCGAGCATCAGGACCCACCCGGAGAATTCCAGCTTGGCTCCCGCCACCAGCAGCATGAGTACGACCAGCGGATGACGCAGGTAGCGGACATCACGCTCGATGCTCTCGCGAGCGACGCCTCCGACGTAACCCCAGAACAGGCCGGCGAGAAGTCCCCCTGTCAGCGCCGATAACGAGAGGTAATCGGCGATGCCCCCCACCAGCAGCAACGCGGCAATCGAAAACACGCGTTGCTCCGTGCTTGGCGGACCGTCAGCGAGCAGCAGCCAGGCGGTCGCCGAGATCATGAGCGCGAGAATCATCGCCTGAGTCGTCAGCCAGAGCGACGCCAGCGGAGACTGCGAATGCAGAAATGCGAGCACGAAGGCGCCGACGAGGGCAGGAAGGAAGGCATCGAAATCGCGCATGCGGATGGCCGCGGAACGCAGGCGATCGGGATCGGCATCGGGCAGTGTGGCCGACATCGATGCGCACAAGCCCGCGACGATGGCGACGAGCCACACGTCCGGCGTCGCGTCATCGGCAGGCGCCGGCATCACGAGCCAGATGCCGGCAGCGACGAGGATGCCGGTCAGCAGCGATTCGAGGCTGGCGTTGCGAAGGAGCGACCAGCGATTGGGAGCCGCCGGGCGCGTGAACTCGAGCCCCGCCAGGATGCCGAGCGCCGCCACCGCAACTGGTAGTACTGGATCGAGCACGTCGAGGACGGCCGGCGTGAGCACGGCGAGGCCGCCCGACCCGAGCACGGTGCCAAGCAGGAGGATGAGGACGACGGGGACGGCGCCAGTCGACCAGCTCAGCCCGAAACGTACGTGCCACGGCGGGACATGTGCCGGACTCGAGGTGGCCATCTGGATCCGTTCGATCTCGAGCCCACCGGTTTGTGAATCTGGCACGACGGCGTCGTGATGGATCGATTCCGCCATCATTTCACCAGCCCCACGACGAGGTGCGTTCTGCCCCTCGTGATCGCGAGCATGATCGCCTCGCCCGTCCGAGCGGATCGGAAAGCGTTGCCAATCTGCGCGGCCGTGGGTGCCGTGGTTTCTCCGGCGAGGGTGATGATGTCCCCCTCTTGCAGACGCGCCGCGTTGGCCGCTGAACGAGGGTCGATGCGAAGAACCGATGCGCCGACGCCGGGGATGTCCCGCATCCGCAGGCCCAATGATGATGTTGACGCTGCCGATGTGTCTGCCGCAGGCAGAGTCACGTTGACGGTCGACGATTTCCCCTGGCGACGGACGCCAATCGTCAGAGGGCCAGCCGAGAGTCGGCTGGTTGCAACCTCCCAGTCCCTGACCTGCGCAATCGTTTGCGCGTTGAGCGACTGAATCACGTCGCCGACGGCGATCTGTTTGGCCATCGGGCCGCGTGGATCGACCCAGGCCACCACCACGCCCTGCGTCGTCGCCGTCGCCCGCGCCAGAGGGGGAGTCAATGGCCGGATTTCCACGCGCAGATCCGGCGCGGGAACAAGTCCCCGATCGCGAACCTGCATCGCCTCAGCCACGACGATATCCCACGGAATGATGACGAGCCCTGACGCCTCGCGCGCGACGAGACCAGCGATCTCGCCAGAGGTCGTAAACACGAACGCTGATGCCGGCAGGTCCGTGCCTTCAGGTACCGACCAGATCGCCCCCGGCCACGCCGGACTCTGAATCTCGTGCAGCGCGCCGACGAGAACAGGCCTCAGCGACACGCCAGCGGGCGTTCCCACGGTCGCCATCAGATAGCGCGGGCCTTCGAGAGCCGCGGGTGTCCAACGCGGGACGTCCACTCTGGCCGCTCCGCCCTCGACATGCACGATAGCGAGGCCGGTCGCGCGGTCAACAGCGAGCACGTCCGCGTCGTTCAACAGCCGATCGCCGCTGCGCAGCAGCAGTACCGCCGTCTCGTTGGGCAGCTTCATTGCCGTGATCTGACGTGGATCTGCGCCAGTGTGGTCGTCCGTTCCAGCGACCGGAATCGTCAGCCAGGCCGCCGTCAACCGTCGTTGAAGCTCGCCAATTTCGCCGGCGAGGTTGGCGAATCGCGGCGCTGCAGAGATTTGGGACAGCAGCGAAGGAATCGGAATCGGGTTGGGACTGGCCGGTTGTCCGGGGAATCGAATGCGCGCGAGTACCCACAACGCGAGGAGCGCGACCAGCGCTGCGATCAGCAGTTGGCGCGTCTCACGCGAGACACGACTGCGAAGAGTGTTGGACGTTAACATCCTCACTAAGAGTGTGGCATCCTTCGACGCGGGAACAGTCGTGCTCACTCTACCTGCCTTGACCAGCAATCATGAACGCGGTACACGCTCGAGTGGTCCTCGTCGACCAATCGATCAAACAGGGAGATGTCGCCGATGCGTCATTCTTTTGTAATTCTGCTGATCAGCTGTATAACTCTGCCATTGTCCGCACAATCTCCCGAAGGCTGGAAGATGCGTGTCGACCGGAGCCAGAGCGCTCAGGATCCTGATGACCGGCCGGACCTTACGTTCATTTCGAAGGGCAAAGGGCTCCACGTAAAAGGTGGCCCAGCTGGAACGTTCTGGGACGCACGCAATAATGCTGCCGGTAACTACACCCTCAAGGCCACATTCAATCTCAACCAGCCCAGCAGTCATACCAATTACTACGGCCTGGTCTTCGGGGGCGCGCAACTCGAAGCGACCGACCAGACATACTCCTACTTCGTCGTGGCCCAGGATGGTTCGTTTCTCATTCGGCATCGTGTCGGCAACAGCGTCAAGGACGTCGCGCGCGCGCCGCATCAGGCCGTGGAGCGGCCCGACGGCACGGGGCGCTCGACCAATACGCTCGAGGTCCGCGTCGCGGCGGACACGGTCTCATATGTGGTCAACGGGACGGTCGTCCACAGCCTGGCGAAGAATGCGGTCACCACTGACGGCATCGTCGGCTTCCGCGTCAATCATCAACTGGACGTGGCCGTTGAGGGATTCGAGCTTCAGCGGTCGTAAGCGCGCGTTTGCCTTCACGGCTTGCCTGATCGCTCTCGCAGGCGGGTCTACAGACCCGCGTGTCCGTGCTGCCGAGGACTGGCCGCAGTTTCGTGGGCCCACGGGGCAGGGGCACTCTGCGGAGCGGGGGCTGCCGCTCGAATGGAGCGAGACGCAGAACATCGCGTGGAAGGTTCCCATCGGCGGCGGATGGTCGTCGCCCGTCGTCGCCGGGGGGCGCGTATGGCTCACGGCGGTGAGCGCCACACGCAACAGGAGGGGAGAGGACTCTGTCGTCTCTCTCCGCGTGATCGGCCTCGATGCCGCCTCGGGACGCGAGGTCGTCAACGCGGAAGTATTCAAGATCGACAACCCCGACGCGATTAACGTCAAGAACAGTCGCGCATCGCCCACTCCAATCGTCGATGGCGATCGCGTCTACGTCCATTTCGGCGCGGATGGTACCGCCGCGCTTACCACGTCCGGCAAATTGCTCTGGTCCACACGCCTTCGCTACGAGGCGCAGCACGGCAACGGCGGCTCGCCAGTCCTCTATCGCGATCTGCTGATCATCAATTGCGATGGCTGGGGAGATGACGCCTACGTCGTCGCGCTGGACGCGCAGACAGGCAAGTCGCGATGGCGCACGTCGCGGCGTCGGCCGTGGAGTCAGGCCTACTCGACGCCGCTCGTGATCCGAGTCGGGGACGAGGATCAGGTCGTGTCAGTGGGCGCATACAGGACGGTTGCGTACGAACCGCTCACCGGCAAGGAGATCTGGCGCGTCAGCTACGGCGAGGGATTCTCCAATGTTCCTCGGCCGGTGTTCGGCCAGGGCCTGGTGTTCATCGCCACCGGGTTTCAAGAGCCGGCGCTCATGGCCGTGCGCGCCGACGGCCGCGGCGATGTCACGCGGACGCATGTCGCGTGGATGTTGACTCGTGGTGCGCCGTACACGCCGTCTCCGATCCTCGTCGGTGACGAGCTCTACTACATCAGCGATACCGGCGTGCTGACGTGCGTCGACGCGAAGACGGGGAAGATGATCTGGCAGCAGCGGCTTGGCGGGAACTACTCCGCGTCGCCGGTATTCGCCGACGGCCGCATCTACGCGCTCAGCGAAGAGGGCATGACGACGGTCTTCGCGCCTGGGAAGACGTTTCAGAAGCTTGCGACCAATCGCCTCGACGGCACGACGCTCGCGTCGATCGCGATTTCGGATCGGTCGCTCTTCATCCGCTCAGACACGCATCTGTATCGAATCGCCGTCGCGAAGTAGACATGTTCTTTGTCCGTGCCCCTTGGTGCTCGGCCCGTCCAGAGTCCCTCGTCCTTGGTCCCTGCGGACCGTAGGACCAGGGACGGACCCGAGAACCAAGGACGAAGGACCGCGACGGCCTATGGTTTAAGCAACGGATGCAGCATCGCGACGCGGTGCATGTATCCACCGTCGCGAGCGAATTGATCGGACGCCGCAATCTTCAGGTGCGTGACTCCCTGGGCCGTGTCTCCAGTGGCCTCGTAATAGAGCCCGACGTAGAGTTCCGCGTAGAAGCGGGCAGAGGGCGACTGACCTGCTGCCTTCAGTACCGCGTCCGGCGTCATCGTCCCCTTGAACATCTCGTAGACTTCGCGCATCGGTGAGCGCTGATCGGGCCCGACTGGCAAGAGCGCCGCGCGTGCCTGCTGCGGCGATTCGGCATGCGCCACGCAGAGAAAATGCCACGCAGGATTTTCGACGTCGTTCGGATTGACCGTCCGATGAGACTCGAATTGCTTGCGGCAATCGTCGTAGCGGCCGACGTAGTAGAGCGCGATGCCACGCTGCCACAACTGCGGTGCGGCCTCAGGCACCAGCGTGGCGACTCGATCGAAGCCGACGACCGACTCCTTCACGCGCCCCGCGAGGAAGTCGTCGATCGCACGATCGAGCACGTTTCGTGGATTCTCCGCCGATCGCTGCAGCGGAGGAACCGCGGCGAGCGACATGATCGACATGATGGCGATCACGGTCATCTTCATGTCGGCATGGAGCGCAGGCTTCACCCTGGGCGGCAGGCTCCTCATTTGCGAAGATCGAGACAGACGAGCGTGTTCTCGTTGCGGATGTAGAGCAGACCGTCGGCCAGCGCCGGATAGGGACGAACCACGCCCTGCAGGATCTGCGCGCGGGCGATTGGCTGAAATGCCTGCGGCGAGGCGGCGGCGAGGATCAATTCGCCTCCCTCGCGGGTGATCACGAGACGATCACCGGCCAGCAGCACGCTGCCAGCGCGGAACTGTTCCTGGCTCCATTTGACCGTCCCGGTCTTGAATTCAACTGCCCGGAAGCTTGGTCCAAATTCCTGGCGACCGTGAAAACCGTACAAATATCCGTTGTAAAAAACGCTCGTGGCGTAATGGTTGGACAGCACGTCATCGGAGGTCCAGACGTCGACCAACTGTGATCCATTGACGCGCAGCACTCCCGCTCCGGGTCCGTACTGAGCTGACACGAAAATCTGATCGCCGACGACGATCGGCGTCGCGGCGTTGACCGACGCGGCGATGCGAGCGCGCCAGCGCCGCTGAAACTGCACCATTCCCGACGCGGGATCGAGTCCTATGAGGTTGTCCCGCGTGAGAAAGACTCCGAGCCGGCGGCCAGCAATGGTGGCGGCCACGCCCGATGAATAGCTGGCATCATCATCGGTCGCGGTCCACAGCACTTTGCCGGTCTTGGCGTCGAACGCCACGATGCCCGCCTTGTCACCGCCAACATTGGCGATGACCCGGCCTCCCTCGACGAGCGGTGAGCCGGCGGCGCCGAAGAAACCTTTGGGCACGCCGAAGCGCTTCATGGTGTCCTCGCTCCACAGGCGAGTGCCCTTCGCCAGATCGACCGCGTGGAGTTGGCCCTCCGCTCCGAACGTATAAATCACTCCGTCGGCGATGACCGGTACCGCTCTCGGTCCCTCGTCGAATCCGAAGTCATCCCGGTACCTGGTGGGATAGGCGTATCGCCAGGTGGAATTGCCGTTTGCCGCATCGAGTGACTCGACGACTTCTTCGTTGCCGACGCGATGAAACAGGATGACGCGGTTGCCGACGACAGCAGGACCGGCAAAGCCCTGTCCGATCTGTTTCCGCCACACGACCTTCGGACCCGCCGACCCCCACGTCTCGGCAAGAGGTGGTCCCCCGTAGGTGCCGTTGCGGTCGGGACCGAGGAACTGCGGCCAGTCGGTCGCCGCTCCAGTCACCACGGTAACGGCGATCGCAACGACGATTGACACGACTCCGAGACGCAGGGTTCCACCCATGCTCAGCGAACTGCAAATCCTTCGCGCGGATTGAACTTCTTCCCGTCCGCTCTGACTGCGGATTCCCAAATCGCCGCCGGGCGTCCGTCTTTCATCGGTCGCCCTGTGATCGTGAGCTTCGTGCCGACGGGAAACTCGCTCGGACGTATGCCGGCGCGCTGGAGCGTACTCGGCCCCTCGGCCTCGAAACCCCATGTCGTCACCTTGCCGGTCTTGTCCGTAACATCGACGAGCAACCACGAGTGCGGGTTCGTGTACTGGAATTCCTTGACGACACCTTCGACGGTGATGGTCTTCTTTTCCTCGAACATCGCGGCCGAATGGTGCGCAAACAGCGGCAGCGAGGCGATGACGAGGAAACCACCCGTCAGCAGGCAGACCCACGCTCTGCGTGCAATCACGGCTTACCTCCTTTTTTGTCGTCACTCTGCGTAAAAGTCAGGTCCTGAAACTGCGTCGAGCCATCCTGCGTTTGAAACACGGAGTTGTTCTGGTTCTCACCGCAGTTCCAGTACCTGATACGCAGGGTCTTATCCGGATCATCCAGTTTCAGATATGACTGGCGGGCGTACCACGGCTCGGCGAGCGCGGGCGGGTCGTATACCCAGACATCGGCGCGAAGCGTTTTGGGGTCGGCCTTGTACCAAATCTCCACGGTCTCGACCTGATCAGTGTAGTCGGGATGGGCTCGCTGATAGATCCCCGATCGCAGCTGGTTCGTGTGGATGACGAGGCGATCGCCGTCCCAGAACCCGATGGAGTCGCCGTTATAGAGCGGATAGCGATCGGCGGCGGGGATGTGATCGCGTCCGTCGGTGTAGATCCGGCGAATGTCGTTGACCATTTCATTTATGAGCCACGTCTGCTCAGGAGTCACGATGAACTCGCGCAGGAAGGGCTCGGTCAACCAGCGCGGGTGCCCCGGGGGGGCGCAGGTCGAAATCGGATCCCACTCGACCCCGTTTTTCACGCCGTCGATCCGCTTGCGCAGTCGCTCTTCGTACTCAGGCGTCAACTTCGCGGTGGGAGGGCCGCCCTCCGGCGTTTCCGGGTCGAATGCAAATCCAGCCACCGGCGCGCGGGTATATAGGCCCCGCCAGTCCGGCAGGCGCGTCCAGGCCAGTGGCTGTCCGCCCTTGGCCTGTTCACGTAACGCCTGATAGAGCTCCGCCGCCGTCTTGTGCTCACGACCGAGTGCCAGGTTCTCCTCTTTGGTGCGCTCCGGCCGGGAAGACGACGCCGGGTTTCCGCCCGGTGCGTTCGCCGTCGTGCACGCGGAGGCGATCATGCCGACCACGAGCATCGCCGCCGCTGTCAACGCTGTCTCAGATCTCATCTCGAATCCTCTAGGCGCGAGGGACGTGCAGGAGGCTACCGCTGAGGGACACGCAGGGTCAAATGAGACCGCCAATCAGGCGGTCTCGGGCGCACGTCGGCAGTATAGCGGCGCAAACCTTGCGAGGCAGGTCGGTATGCCAAGCCAAACCACGCTCAAGCGGGCTCGCAAGGCGAAGCGCGCCGGACGAGCCCCGACCACGCAAGCGGGCGAATTCGTACGTGAAGAGATTGATCACGTTCGAGAAGGGAAGCACGGAGCTCGCTCGACCAAGCAGGCCATCGCCATAGGACTGTCCAAGGCTCGGCGGGCAGGTGTCGATCTTCCCCCGCCGAAGAAGGGAACGACGTCGGCACGGACGCGCAAGGCCGCCGAACGGGCGTTGAGCCAGGGCCGCCGCGGACCCAAGCGTGCGCCGTCTGCCACGCGCTCTGGCGCGACTCGGCGCGCTCTGGAGCGTGAGGGTCACTCAGCGGGATCAACTGCGCAGTTATCGAAGCAGGCACGCACGGCAGCTCGAAAACGTTCTCCGGCCGCGCGCAGCGCTTCTGCACAGAAGGCGGCAAGAACCAAGGGCACCACCGGCCGTCGTGCTGCCGCCAAACGTGCGGCGGCAACCCGCCGGCGTCGTGCGTCCTCCTGACGATGCGCCGACGCGTATCACGGCAGTCGGCATCGTCGGCACCGGAGGTGCTTTAACCGAGCTGTGCAGGCTCTCGGGGAACGGCAGTTCCTGATCCCTCAGTGTGGCTGATCGCGACTGTGGCGCTCCTGTTCTTTCTGCGAACAGCGAAAGACTTGCTCGTGCCAATCGCCCTCTTCCTGGCGAGCTACACGCTCCAGCCGATCGGTTGGTGCGGCAGCAGTGCTCCTGCGCGTGTTCGCAGTCAGTGAGGGCGTGTCTTACTCCCTGCTCGACGATGCAGTGGCGGTGATCGAATCGCTGCCGGCAGTCGCGAGCCATGCACGTCAGACCGTGGTGGCGCACGTCGGGTCCAGCTCACCTTCCTGGTCTTCTTCCTGTTGCTGCTTCGCAATAAAACCGGGACGGCGGTCATCGAGATCGGGCCCCGATGCGGAACGGCGGCACTGACGTCGCAAATCATCCACGATGTCGGGGCGACGATTCAGCCGTTCCTGTTGGTGCTCGTGCTGACGGGCACGATCGTCGCGGCGGCCACGGGGCAGCGCTGCTGTGGCTCGGCGTGCAGGACGCTGCCGGGTGGGGAATTCTGGCCGGTGTGTTCGATTCTATTCCTTACTTCGGCCCGGTCATCGTTTCGGGCGGCCGGCTTGTGGTCGGCCTCGTGCAGGGTGGTGATCTGGCCCAAGCGTTGCTAATGTCGGGCGTCGCGCTCCTGATTACATCCCTCGAGGGCTGGTTGCTCACTCCGCTGCTGCTGGGCAAAGTGGAGAACATGACTGCGCTGACGGTGTTCATCGGATTTATGCTGTGGACCTGGTTGTGGGGCACGTGGGGCAGGATCCTCGCACTACCGATGCTGGTCATTCTAAAATCGACGGCGGATCACGTTCCCGGACTCGCGCGAGTGGGGCGGTTGATGGCGCCATGAACTCGCACCTGGACGCGCTCGCAATTGAACGACATGGAACGACGCCACCTCTATCTCCTGGCGATTGCGGGTTCGATCGCTTTTATTCTGTTCGCGATTCTTCCCTGGCAGGGGTTCGACCTCGAAGGTCACTGGCACAGAATCCGCTGGATTCCGTTTGTTTCCCGCCCGATTGGCGTGTTCGAGATGGTCGGCAACCTGGTGTTATTCGCCCCACTGGGAGCGTCGATTGCGCTGCACGCCGGTCGATCGGCCTTGCGGCGGACGGGAACCGTGGCATTTGCCCTTTCTCTCTTCGGCGAGTGGTCTCAGATCTACAGCCGCTACCGTTACCCGACCACGCAGGACATCCTGCTCAATGTGGTGGGGGCCGTTGTCGCAGCCTGGGGGGTGGACTACGTCAGGCGCTGGACGCGGGAAGTGGAGGCGCGGCGGTCCGGGCAGGGGTCCGCAGCGCCAAGGCCAAGGGTTGAGGTAATGTACAGATCTCCGGTTCCGCCAACGTTGATCGGCAGAGGCAAGGCTCGTGTGGATTGATCAGGACCTGACGCAGACGCCGGTGAGTGCAGCGACAGTCGAGCTCGATCTCTGCGATGTCGGTATTGTCGTGCTGGACGCCGACGGGCACGCCACGTCGACGAACGACCGCGCGCGGCAACTGCTGCAGGCTGATTCAGACGCCGATCTGAATCGGCGGATAGCCGATCTGCATCACGCGCAGAGGGAGGCGCAGCGCCTCAACGGATCTACGGATGAGGCATCGGTCGATGTGGTAGGCGTGGGCCCGATCAGCGTTCGAAGCTGCTCTGTCGCCGGTATGAACACCAACGGGCGGGTGTTGCTGCTTCGTGACGCGCGGGCACTCCCGAGCACCGCGAGCCTTCTGCAGCAGGCGGCGCGGCACCGGTCCGCGGCGTTTCTGTCGCGTGACTGGGTGCACGACCTCAAGGGCATGCTGCACATCATCCGCATCAACTGCGCGCTGAT
>JBKPNV010000118.1:0-16745 GCA_046732795.1 Acidobacteriota bacterium | reverse complement strand
GCTTTCAGGCTGGCAATGATGTGGTCTTCTTCGGCGATGCGGTCTGGAGGGATGACGAGTGAAATGTGGCGGCCCACCGCCTCCGCCGCCGAGTAGCCGAAGAGACGTTCAGCGCTGGCGTTCCAGCTCTGAATAATCCCGTCGAGTGACTTGCTGATGATGGCATCGTCCGAGTTCTCGATGATCGACGCCAGCATGCGTGCGGTCATAAACTGGTTCGCCTTGTCCTGCTCCTGGCGGCGCTGAGCGGTCACGTCCCGGAAGATCAAAACGCATCCGGCAACATGGCCCCGTTCGTCCGTGATGGGCGCAGCGCTGTCATCGATCGGGCACTCACGGCCGTCCTTGTGGATGAGCAGCGTGTGATTGGCGAGGCCAACGACGACCCCTTGACGAAGCGCGCGCGCTGCCGGATTGTCAACCGGCCGGCGCGTCTCTTCCGTGACGATCCGAAACACGGCGTCCAGCGGCTGGCCCATGGCACTTGAAAGCGTCCAGCCGGTCAACGATTCGGCCACGGCATTCATGTACGTCACGCGCCCTTCGTTGTCGGTCGTGATCACGGCGTCGCCGATGCTGCGCAGCGTGACCCGCAGCAGCTCGCGTCGCTCGCTCGCGCGCGCCTGGGCGCGTCGAGACACCTCGCCGGACAGGATGATCAACGAACACGTGAAGAGGTACGCCAGCAGGCCGACCTGGTTGCTCGGATCTGCGAGGTCGACACGACCCCGCGGCTGGATGAACAGGTACGAGGAGACGGCGTATCCAAGAACGGTGACAACGACGCCGGGTCCATACCCGCCCAGCCACACGGCAGCAGCAACGGCGCCGAACAGCGTGACCAGCGACAAGGCGTCCTTCAGCCAGGGATCGAGCTGGTACCGGACGAACACCGCCGCGGCGAGCGCAAGGAGTCCCCAGGCGTAATCGACCAGCACATGTCGCCCTCGTGCGGCTCGCTGTTCGACGCCTATTGTTGTCGGCCGCTGTTCTGACATGACCAATGCTGGTGCCTTGTCCGCATGCTAGCGCACGCGACTGCCAACTCCAACGCTCCCCTCCGCCGCCTCACGCCCGGGCAACGACGAGTTCTGACACGAAGGAACGTCATGATTGCGCCCAATTTCAGCGGTCCGGCCGTTACGCTGACCCTGAAGATAAGAGTATCAACTGAGGCCGCTCAAGATGGCGCCTCGCACGGCTTTCGATCCACACCTTGGAGGAAGAGCAACTACAGAGGTTCAAGGGGGATCACCTGGTGCTGTCCGTCGTTCTCGCTCACCACAGATGAGTTCCGCGCCAGTCCCATCGTGGGTGGTTCGGACGCTGGCGTTGGTGTCAGGCAGTGAATCGTGAATGATTGCTTGGTCACCGATTGGTGTCAGGCAGTGAATCGTGAACGCGGGCCTGCCTGGGTCTAGCCAGGTGTCCGGCGGTGAATGGTGAACGATGCGCGGCACTGCCAAGGAGCGTCCATGTTCGTGACAAAGTAGAGCCCTCCAATGAAGGTCTTCATCAGCTACCGGCGCGAGGATTCCGCCGGCCATTCGGGGCGTCTTCACGATTCTCTTCAATCTCGCTTCGGCGCCGATCACGTGTTCATGGACCTGAGCGACATCGACTCCGGCCAGAACTTCGTCGACGTAATCCAGGGGGCGGTTCGATCGAGCGATGTCGTGCTGGCAGTCATCGGCAAAGAGTGGCTGACCTGCACGTCGGGCGGCACACGACGGCTCGACATGCCGAACGATTTCGTGCGAACCGAGATCGGCATCGCGCTGGAGCATGGCGTCCCGGTGATCCCCGTACTCGTGCGCGGTGCGAGCATGCCGCCGGCGTCCTCGTTGCCCGAGCCGCTCAAGCTGCTTGCCTCACACGATGCGCACGATCTCAGCGACGAGCGCTGGACCTACGACGTAAGCCGCCTGATCGACGCGACGGAAAAGCTGGCTGGAAAACCGGCATTGCCGAGACGATGGCCGCCGATCGCCGCAATGGTCATCATTGCTGCCGCAATCGGTGCGTTCTTGTTCGTACACACTCGTCAGACGCAGGTCGTTCTTGCGGGCGAGTGGACTGCGGACGTCACCTACGATTGGGGAGATAAGTACAGGGAGCGTTTCGCCTTCGACGTGGAGGGCGAAGAGGTCCTCGGCACTGCATCGTTTCTCGGAGTCCCGCGCGGAATCGTCGACGGCTCCCTGCAAGGCGCGCGCGTCGTGTTTCAGACGCGAACGCAGGCGGTGCGCGGCGATTTCGACAAGCCCGAGGCGGTTTCGCATCGCTACCGCGGCACGATCACCGGCGACACGATCGCATTCACGATGCAGAGTGAAGGCGGCAGCGCGTCGGTGCCGGTCGAGTTCATCGCGCGCCGCGGCGCAACAACACGCTAACGACGCCGTCCACCGCCGCCGCGCGCGGCGCCGCCACCACCCCGGTAGCTGCCCGCACCGGCGCGAGTGCCGCCGCTGCTCTCCCAGCCGCTGCGACTGGTCGTTCGATCGTTCCCAGACGTGCGCGCGCTGCGGTCGCCTTCGAGTTGACGGCCTTCCGGCGTGCCATTCCAGCCTGAGCTCGTCGTGCCAGCTGCCGCTCCGCTCGCTGATCGATCTCGTGTTTGTGCGCCCGACTGACTGGCGCGGTCGCGCGCCTGCTGCTCCAGCTGACCGTTTCCTTCGACTGAGTTCCACCCGCCAGAGCCGTTGCTCTGCTCCCAGCCGCCGCCATCTGTACGGCGATAGACGTTACCGTCACGCCCGGCATACACGTCGCCGCCCTCCGTTCGGCCGACCGTCGTCCGCGAGCCGCCACGGTCCGTGCGCGTGATGGCCCCGGCGCCGTTGTCATTCCGAGCGCCGGACGTCGTCGTGCCCTTGCGATAGTTCTGGACGCGGGCCGTCTGCGCCCAGTCGTCACCACGCCGCACTGCCGTTGAACCCCAGTTGCCGTACACGTTCGAGCCCTGACGCGTCTGACCGTACGCGCCCGTGCGTGGGTTGTAGGCCTCGCCGTAGGCACGCGAGCCATAGGGACCGTAAGCCGCTGCACCGCGCGCGTACGTTCCAGTGCGCGGGTTGTACGAGGCGCCCATGCCGACACCGCCGTACGGTCCATACGCCGCGACGCCACGACCGTATGCCCCGGTATGCGGGTTGTACCACGCACCCATTCCGTAGGTATGCGGATACGGATAGTAAATGGGATAGAAGCCGCCGTAATAGGAATAGGGCGGGTAATACCAGCCGCTGCCCCACACGGCGCAGCCCCAGCCGATCATGACTCCGGTATACGCCGCGACGTACGCAACCGTCACCCACTCATCGTCGTTGTCTTCCTCGACCGTGACGTAGGTCACATGATGCACGGGGGAGCTTGTCGGAATCGTGTAGATCTGCTCCGGAACGCTCGTCGCAACCTCCCATGGCCCTGTCGCCGAACGTGACATGAACCAGACACCCTGAAAGCACATGTAATACAGGTCACCGTACTTGACGATGTCCTTGTCGGTGTTGACCGCCTGCTCGACGCCCTTCGACCCATCGATCGCCTTGAACATCGGATCGCCCTGATAGATGACTTCAGGTGCTTTCGTCTCTTTCCTGCTGACGCGCGCGGTTCTGGGGATGCTCGCGAGCAGCACTGCCTCAGTCGCCTGGGCTGACCCGGGCACCGATGCCAGCACGCGAGAGCGCGGATGTTCGACGGGGATCTTTTTGAAGTCGTCTGGCAGCGACGGCGTGGCAAAGGTCCAGGGGCCGTCGAGGGTCGATGCGTTGAACCAGCGTCCGGCTACCAGGAAATAGAAGTCGCCATCGAGTCCCATGCGGAACAGGTCGGCGTCGGTGTTGTTCACCCACAGCAGCGTCGAGGCTCCCGGCACTTTCAGGTAGCTGATCTTCTCGTCGAGAACAATCAATTCAGCCGGTTCCGTCGCCACGAAGACTTTCGGTGTGGCCTTGCCGGACAGCTTCTTCCCGGGCACGGCAGTCTTCACATCCTTCCAGTTGTCGTCGGCTGGCAGCTTCGCAAAGCTGTCTGGAAGCTTACCGGCAGCCTTCCATGGACCAGTCACCTGCGTGGCTTGCAGCCACGATTCGTTGTACCGCACGTAGAGCGTCTTGGTTGGCGTGTGCTCGAACAGATCCCAGTTCGTGTTGACGGCATAGCGCAGATCGACGTCCTTGATCGGACTCCAGATCGGTTCGCCGTCGAAGTTGATCAGCATGGCGGGTGCATTCGCCCAGAACACCTTCGGCGGATCGGCTTTCATGCCCTCGACGTTCTTCACCTGTAACGGGCTGGTGGTGATATAGGCCAGCAAGCGATCGAGGTCGATGACGCGCTCGTTCTGGGGCAGAGCCTGCACGTCGGCCACCAGCGTCTTCACCTGATCGGGCGACAGGGTCTTGAAGTTGAACTCGGTGATCTTGAGATCCATGGTGACAACGCGGTCGTCGAGCGCGACGCGTGTCGGACCCTCGATCTTGATCGTGCCGAGCGCTGGCTCTTTCGCGCCGGTGGGCTGATACGAGACGGCCGACCACGCCACGATCTGTTTCTGATCTGCCCAGCTTTCGACCTGCGGCTGATACCAGATGACGTTGCCGCTGTTCAACGCGACGGTTCGCGGCCAGCCGGTGTCGGCATTGGTTCCGACCGGGGGCGCCGGCTCTGTCGGAGGCGGTGCGATAGGGGGCTTGGCCTGCGGTGCGGCGGCAGGCTTGGCCTGTGCGTGCAACGTCATACCCGGTGGGACGGCGATTGCCACCGCGAGAATCCCGGCCACGAGAGGCGAACGACGAGAAGATATGAACATGGAGACTCCATTCCCCGCCCGTGGGCACCAGCGGCGACGCGGGGTTGCGCAGCAGGACCGATGCCAGACCGGCCCGCATCCGGCCGTGGATTCCTGGCCGTTACGCCGCAGTTGGAGCGTCCAGGAATCAGGTCGGCCACGACTATGCGTGGGGCTCTCGGGTGTCAGGCAGTGAATCGTGAATCGGAGTTCGGTGTCAGGCAGTGAATCGTGAACGGTGCCTGCATGGTGGCCACGCTAGAGCCGGTCTTCGAGAGACGTCCGACGTCGGATCCGGCTCAGTGCCTTACTGACCGTAGAGGGTGACACCGCCAGAAATCTCGCGATGTCAGCAAGTCGATAGCCGTGCGTCACGTGCGCCGCGAGCATCAGGGCGTCCCGGCCGCGACCGTCCGTATCCTGTCCAGCGAACACGACCTCCAACGGCAACTGAGCACACCGTCGACAGTCGAAGGGAATCGGCCGCTCCCTCCGGTCACGCCCCAGCGACTCCGCGACGGACTTTTTGAAACGCGCGGTCCCCAGCGCTGCGGCCAGCTCGAACGACCACGTCAGCCCAGCCGGATCGCGCACATACGCGTGATAGTGCTGCTGCGCATCGGGCAGCCGGTCTGCATGAAAAGCCCAGCGCAGCCAATCGAGATGGAGCCACGACGGCGCGTCGGCAAGGCCGGCGGTTGCGCGATGCGTGCTCCATGGCCAATCCGCGGCGTCGTCGCACAGCAGCGCTTTCACCGGATTCAGGGCAATGTAGCGCGCCACCCGTCGCAGGTATTTTTCGCGTTGGACCACAAGCGACTCGAACCGCTGCTCGAAGGTGTGTCCCACGCGTCCGTGCCGGCGATTGAACGCTTTCGAGTATTCGGTGTTCAGCGTCCGTACGAACTCCGACAGATTGCCGCGCGGCGTATCGAGCAGCGTGTGGTAGTGCGTGCCCATCAGGCAACAGGCATAGATACGCACACGGTAATCGCGCGCCGCCTCGCTGAAGGTGGTCATGAACGTCCGCCGGTCGTCGTTATCGTCGACGATCGTCGATTTGCGGTTGCCGCGCGACATCACGTGGTACACGGCGCCCGGAAACTGAATGCGGCGACGCCTCGCCATACGCTGATCGATCGCAAACGGCGGGCCGTCAAATCATTCGCGAGATCACGAAGAGAAATCGGTCAGTCCGCAGGCCAGATGGCAAATGATCAGACCTGCGGCATGGCCACATCACGCAGGAATCGCAACCCGTCGTTGGTCTGGGCGGCACCTCGAGAGCCCTCGATAGAGTGGCCGTCTCGATTCACGACAGTGGCCTTCACGATTCACTGCCTGACACCCACATCACGTTCACGATTCACTGCCTGACACCCCAGGATCGTCCCCGGAAGGACCGTAGATCGATGGCACTTTCGCGCCCATCGGTCGCAAGTAACTGGAGAGCTGACCCCGATGATGGATCGCGTCGAACAGAAACCCGAACAGCATCTCGCCAAGCGTCGTTTCCCATAACACCTTGCCGTCCGCCAGCAAACGCGCCTTGCTCTCCCACTTCGCATCGTCCACCCCCGGCAGCTTCGCCTCGAGCTCCGCGATGTGCTTTTCATACGCGCCGACCGCCTCGGACACTCCCGGCGACGGCCTGTACGCGTAGTTGACCTCGCCGTGGTCGATGAGTGTGCACGCGTCGTGAGTCTCGGTCGCCAGCAGCCAGAGAAGATCGCCCGAGGACGTGGATCGCGGATGTGGTTTGTAGTCGCCCCGATCCGGCGGAACCGCCTTCATCACCTTCACGAACGCCGGCTTCTCCGCTGTCACGCGTTGGCTGTAATACTCCCGGACACTCTTCATGACACGCCTCCTAATTCAGATCGCCGCCCCAATATTTCGCGTGAAGCTTCTCTGCCACGCAGGCCAGAGTGGGTTCGCGCGTGTACGCGCCGAAGACCTCATAGCCGATCTCACGCCCCAGGTGACGGTAGCTCTCGAACTGATCCTCCCGATAGAACTGGTCACCAGTGCTCTCGTGCGGGAAGGTCGGGCTGCTCGATTTGTACTGCCGCACCGACGTATCTTCCTGCCCGGTCATCGATGCCTTCACGTAGATGAGGATGCCCGTGCTCTCGTCCTTGTACCGGATCTGTCCGACAGCGAAACGTCGCTTGCTCCACCCGCCATCGCCCGCACCCGGTCGCAGATCGTCGACGTGGATCGTGATGTGACACTGGAAGTCGACTTCACACATCCGAATCAGCGTGCCGAGTCCTCCGAATGTGTACTTCTCGTCACACTCGCCATCGCTGATCACGATCACCCGGCACTGTCGCCGTATCAGCTCGTACGCCGCGAGGTTCTCGAAGTGCCCGCCGTCGGACACCATCACGAACTTCGATCGGTCCGAGGCGCCGCCGAACAACTCGTCGCCAAGGTAGGTCAGGCTGAAGTGCGGCGACGTGGCGCCATCCTCGACCTTGCCGGGATTCGGAAACCACCAGCCGAGTCGCACGTTGAAGAGCGTGAGCAGAAACGCGATCACCGACGATGTGTGATAGCCCATGTTCGGGCTCGCGGCCGCGCCCGAGACTGAAATCGCCTGGCCCAGCGTCGGGCCGCCGTCACGGTGACCGAATATGCTCGTCGGAATGAAACCCAACTCTTTGGCGACCCCTTGTTGATCGAGTGACCCGTAGGCACTGCCACAGTAAAGCGGCGACAGCGTGAACGAGGCGCTGTGCCGCGTATGGAGCGCGAGGTCGGTCGACCCGCCCAGGTTGAGGGCACAGTTGACGATGTGCAGCGGCCGTACCGAGGCGCACGGCATGAACGAGAGCGGCATGTCGTCGTCATCGTCAAAGCCGGTGAAATTCTGCGGATTGCGATCGGTCTCCGTCCGCGTCGCGCCGAGATAGCAGCGCACCAGGCGGTTGCGGTAGAACGCGTTCAGGCTGAACTCGTTGATGTCCACGCGCGCCGCCAGCACGATCGTCGTCACGAGGCACACGGCAAGCATGACCAGCGGCACCGCGGCAATCGGCTCCGTCGGCGTCGCCCACCAATCCGCTCCGCCGTTCAAGTTGATGATGAGATGTATCACGTACGAGACAGCGAGCAGCACGCCGGCAATGAAGACGAATGGAGCCACGCGCGCGAGCGCTTCTTTGGCGGTGGCGACGGCGCCTTCGGCCGCGCCGCCAGTCGACGCTGAATTGCCGGCGAGCAGGCCGCCCGCCACGGTCGCCACCCAGCCAGCAGCACCAGAGATGGTCGTCCAGGTCGCATGACTGAATGCCCACGCCAGGAACAGCGGGCCGTACACGGCGCTGACCGCGATCACCATCCACGCAGTCGAATAGATCGCGAGCCAGGCGCCCAGACGGCTCCACCACTCCCGCACGCCATCGGTGGAATCGCGCCCGAGCATCCCGATCAATACGACGATCGAGAGCACGAACGCCATCGCGACGAGCGCAGGTCCCCAGACAAATGCCATCCACTCGCCGCCGGTGTGCGTATTGAACTCCTGGAAGACGATGACGATCGCCGACAGCAAGGCGTGCAGCGCCGGCACCGCGGCCGCCGGCGCCGTGAGCGCGATGAGAAGACGCCCGAGCGTGCGCCGGCTGGACACGGCAAAGAACGAAAGCAGCCAGAACGACACGAACACGATCGAGAGATGAAAGGGCCAGAACTTCCATGCCTGCGAGACGAGCGTGGAGTACTCGGTCAACGCACTCAGCGACGTCACCCCTGCTCTTCCCGTCGCCTGTGCCCACAACATCGACGTCACCAGCAGGGCGACGATCATCAGCGGCGTCACGACGCACACCTGCACGTAACCCTGGGTGTAATTCACTTTCTCCGGCCGCGCGGCAGAAAAGAGCGCCACGATGCGGACCGCAACCGGTTGCAGCAGGAAGCCGCTGAGTAGCAGCAGACCCGCAATCAGCAACGCTTCTGCCACTCGGATCACGCCGTCGGCGAACGTGTACGAAGTGTCGTTCACGTCGTAGACGGCGAACGGACTGAACGCAAAGAGCCGCATGGTCAGGGATGCCAGCGCGACGAGGACCACGGATCCGGCCAGACCAATCGACCACCATTTCGCTCTCAGCAAGTTGACAGGACGCCACTCGCGCGGCGGGTTCCCGTATCGAAACGGCGGACCCGCTGTCAGTTGCCAATGGTTGCCGGCGATGCCGACAATGCCGAAGATGAAGAGGAGGACCGTCACCCACCGAACCGGTCCCGCCCCGGGCCACCAGTGAAAGAGCCAGAACAGCGGGCGCGGCACCAGCAGCGCGCATGCGATCGCGAGGATGACGGTGGCCTGGATCAGGATCGTGTTCCGCAGCCAGATCGTCAGCATCGACCACGTGTCGGCACTGAAGAAGCCGACGCGCGGTGACAGGTAATTCGAGTAGCGTCGAAGATACGCGATAGACTCCGTCCAGTCATCGTCGAACCATGTCGGCCGTCGGCGTCGGTTGGCGCTGAGCCACGCGCCGATGTATCCACCCCCTGAGACGGTGGACAAGTAGTGAAACTGCGAGAGCAGACCGCAGTCCTTGAGGCTCTCCAGCAGACCGAGCGCAAACGTGGCGCTGCGGATGCCGCCTCCGGAAATCGCGAGGCCCGCCACATTCTTGTCGCCATCGTCGAGGCCAATCGCCTTGCGTTCGTGATCGAGTACGGTGCTCGAGAGGCAATGCTGCGGGATGCCGGGCATACGATTTCACCTCTGCTCTCGTGTACGGGAGGCGGCGCAATCCTACCTGAACTAGCCAGGGCGCGCCGGAGAACCCGGCGGCGTCACTGGCGGTTGTGCAGCATCACGCCGCAGTGGGACGAGGAGGTCAGGAGTCGGCGACGTGTTCGGCTATGGGTCCTGGCGATCGTCGCCACGATGTGCTCGTACGCGATCGACGGGGCGCCGATCACGCACTTGGGCCGACACCGATCGGCACATCACGCCGCGAGCTCGTCGTCACTCACACGGACGGATTCTGGCATAGCCCAAGCTGATACCGCACGTGGGCATCGTGAGGATGTCTGGCAGAACTCGCCTGCCAGCAACACAGCCTCGGGGCATGCGATGGGTGCTCGAGTCGTAGCGCCGCAACGGTCCGCTCGTTCACGATTCACTGCCTGACACCCACCCTCGCGACTCCCGTTCACGATTCACTGCCTGACACCAACCGCTAACTCCAACGCAGATCGTGCTTGCCGTACGGAAGATCCCGGAGGCGCTTCCCGGTGATCTGAAAAATCGCGTCGCCAATCGCGGACTGAACGGACGTAGCACGATCGTGGCCCATGCCAAGCAGCCAATGCTTCGTCGGAAAGAATCGAACGTTGATCACAGGCGGATCTTCGTTGATGCGAGAAATCGGGAACACATGGAAATTGTTTTCGGCGATGCGCCCGTCTTTGATCGTGCACGCCTGGTGAACGGCGTCGTTGTAGAACCAGGTGATCTGACCTTCGATCTGCTTCTTCACCGAAAGCGGATTGACCAGGCCGAAGCCGGTCTCGTGGGCGACGTCCACGCGCTCGAGCTTGATCTTGCCCTCCCGGCTCACGGAGACGGTGTGCACCATGGCGCTGACGGTCGCCATGCCGTCTCCCTCGGCGCCACGCTCTTCGAGCGCAATGGCCCGTGCCGTGCCTTTGGGCAGCGGCGTCCCCCAGCCTGACATCTCGGCCGCGATGTCGAGCGCCTTGATCATGTCCTCCTTATAAGGAAGGCTCGTACGGGCAAGCAGCTCGCGCCGATAACGATAGGGATCCTTGCCGGCGGCGCGGGCGAGCTCGTCGAAGAAGCTTTCACGATAGAACTCGTGCGCGGCCTGGCCGACCCCGCGCCGCGTTCCGACCGGAACATGGAACTTGGTCGTATGGTTCGAGTAGCGGTAGTGCGGCACGTGGTAGCGCGAGGTGACGTGAAACGACGCCTCCGGCCCGAACCCGCCTTCTTGCATCGCCGTACGAACCTCGAGCGCGATCGGCCATCCATCCGCATCGAGCGCCGCCTTGAGACGGGCGACTCCCATTGCGCGATACGTCGTCCCGATGAAATCCTCTTCACGGGTCCACAGCATGTGAATCGGCGTGCCGCGGTGCGCGTTGGCGATCATGATCGCGTGCTCGGCCTGCGGCCCGTTGCCGTTGCGGCCGAAGCCGCCGCCCAGGTGGCACAAGTGCAGGTGCACGCTGGTTTCGGGAATGCCGGTGATCGTCGCGGCGCTGAAGCGTGTTTCCTGCGGACTCTGATCGCCGATCCAGATGTCAACGCGATCGTCGCCCACGAGCACCGTCGCGTTCCCGGGCTCCATGCGGGCACGCGGCAGGAATGGTGTCGAGTACGTGGCCTCGACAATCCTGCTCGCACGCGCGAACGCCTCGTCTACGTCTCCCTGATTGGCGCGCACCATACCGGGTCGATCGAGCGCCGCGAGCAGCGCCTCGCGCATGTTCGCGTCCGTGAACGCCGCGTTGGCGGGAGGAATGTCCCACTCGATCGGCATCTTGTCGATCGCAGTCTTGGCCTGGTACCACGTGTCGGCGATCACGGCGACGCCGCCACTGAAGATGCGGCCGCGCGTCAACGCCGGGTCAGGAATCGGAAACTGAACCGCAAAACGCACCCCTGGCATGTGGCGAACGGCTTCGAAGTCGTAGTGCTTTACATCGCCGCCGTAAACCGGGCAGCTCTTGACAGCGGCCCATTTCATGCCGGGCAGACGCACGTCGATCCCGTAGGTGACCTGGCCGGTCACCTTCGCGGGCACATCGAGATTTTTCTGCTCGGTGCCCATGAGCGTCCACTGGTCCGGCGACTTGATCGTGATCGACTCGGGATGAGGATGCGGCGTTTCCGCCGCCCTCTGCGCGATCCGTCCGTAGGTCGTCGTCCGGCCGCTGGGCGCGTGCGCGATCACGCTGTTCTTCGCGGTCAGCTCGGCGACGGGAACACTCCACATCGACGCCGCCGCCAGCAACAAGCGCTCACGCGCCTCGGCGCCGGCAAGCTGCAGGTAGTAACGGCCGTCCTTCACAGACGAGGCCGCATTCGTCCGCATCCGTCGATAGAGACTGTCCGGAATGCCTGCAACGCCGGTGCGGTCGCGATTGCCGAACGTCGGCACTCCACCGCCCTTGGGATCACCGGCGCCGTTGCCGGGAACTTTCAACGTCCACTCGGGAGCCCGCTCCCGCGCGTCACGGTTCGCGGAGGCGTACTGCGGACGCACCTTGCTCCAGTCGCACTGCAGTTCTTCGCAGACCATCATCGCGTTCGAGGTCCAGACGCCCTGACCGAGCTCGGTCTGCGCAATGCGAATCGTTACGATGTCGTCCGGCGCGATGACGATCCACGCATTGACCTCTCGTGCCGCCGGCTCCTCGTACCACGTCGTCACGGGAGTTGTCTGCGCGTCGGCCCGTGAAGGCAGCCAGAAGCCGAGCACGAATGCACCCTGGGCGGCGGCGAGCGTAGCTAGGAACTCGCGGCGATCGACAGTAGCCGTTTTGAGCGTGTCGATTTGTGGAATATCACTCACGTGTGCCCCCGGTCAAAACGGCTGCGGCGCGAAGCGCGGCCAGAAGACGCGTCGATCCTCCGCGTCACGCTTTCATCAGATCAGCGGCGAGATGAATCGCCTGCCGGATACGGTGATAGGTGCTGCAGCGGCAGATGTTGGTGATCTGTGAGTCGATGTCGGCGTCGGTGGGCTTCGGTCGCGCGTGCAGCAACGCGAGCGCGCTCATGATCATGCCGGACTGACAGTACCCGCATTGCGGAGCGTCGAGTTCCTTCCAGGCAATCTGAATCGGATGGCGTCCGTCGGACGAGACACCTTCGATCGTCATGACGGGCTTGCCGATCGCGGCCGTCGCAGGGACGCTGCAGGAACGCACCGGGCGCCCGTCGACGTGCACCGTGCATGCGCCGCATTGCCCGATGCCGCAGCTGAATTTGGTGCCGGTCAGCCCGACCTGATCGCGAATCACCCACAGCAGGGGCGTTTGCGGGTCGGCATCCACGGTATGTCGCGTTCCGTTGACGACAAGATCGAACGCCATACCTCCATTTCCTCCGGATCGTCGGCATTGTAGTCGACCACCCGGCCGCAACGATACAGCCCGGGGAACACTCGGCAGGGATAGCGCCGGGGTGCGTGCCGGTGGCAGCCGTGGTTAGTCCGGCAACCGGTAACACGTTCACGATTCACCGCCTGACACCGACCATCACCCTCATTCACGATTCACTGCCTGACACCGACCATCACCCTCACTGGCGTTCACGATTCACTGCCTGACACCGCCCGGACGATGGCCTGCGGTGCGCTAACTGAACGGTAGAAGCCGACTACGACGGGATGCGAAGCTGCGGATGTGTGCCATCATCGCGCCGCGGTACAGATCTCGCCGGCCGGGCGTTCCGCCATTGAAGCCGCTCGGACCTTTCAACGCAGATCACAGAGCCCGCATGAGAGCCTAGCGAACGATACGACGACACATCGGCGGACTCACAAGCGAGGTGACACATGCGCGCAGTCATCAGGATCGTACTTGCGTGGTTCGTCCTCCTTCCCGCAACGGCGTCGGCACAAGCGGTCATCACCGGGACCGTGCGTGACACATCGGGGGCGATTCTCCCCGGAGTGACAGTCGAGGCCACGAGTCCTGCCCTCATCGAGAAGGTTCGCGCAGCGGTGTCGGATGGAACGGGGCAGTACCGTATCGAAGATCTGCGGCCCGGCACGTACACCGTCTCGTTCACGCTCACGGGGTTCAGTGTCTTCAAGCGCGAGGGGATCGAGCTCACCGGATCCTTCACGGCCGTCGTCAATGCCGAAATGAGACTGGGCGCGCTCGAGGAAACGATCGTCGTGACGGGCGAGAGCCCGATCGTCGACGTGCAGAGCGCGCGGCGGCAATTGACCCTCGGAAGCGACGTGCTGCGATCGATTCCCACGATCCGCAACTACAACGGCGTCGTGCTGCTCGTGCCCGGGGTCGTCACCAATACCAACGATGTCCCGACCGGCGCGACGACCACGCAATTTCCCATCCACGGCGGCCGCAACAACGAAGGCCGCCTGATGATCGACGGACTGAATATTGGCACGCCGGTTGGCGGCAATCAGCCGCCGGGATACATCGCGGACATCGGCAACGCGCAGGAGATCACATTCACGACCTCCGGCGGCCTGGGCGAGTCCGAAACAGCAGGCGTGGTGATGAACGTCGTGCCGCGGACCGGTGGCAACCGCATCTCCGGGGCGGTCTTCTTCAGCGGCACCGGCGAGGGACTTCAGTCGAGCAACTACACCGAAGAACTGCGCCTCGCCGGGCTCACGGCGGCGATTCCGCTGAGTAAGGTGTATGACCTCAACGGCGCGGTCGGCGGACCGATCATGAAAGACCGTGTCTGGTACTTCGTGAACGCCCGCACACAGGGGAGCACGCGAGGAATCGCGAGCGTTTACTACAACCAGAACACCGGGGACTCTACCAAGTGGCTCTACTTACCGGACCCGGATCGGCCGGCGTTCTCCGACCGCACCTGGGACAACGTCAGTGGGCGCATGACGTGGCAAGCCACGCCTCGCAACAAGATCGGCTTCGCCTGGGATGAGCAGCGGATCTGCCGCAACTGCGAGGGCATGACGCAGGGCATCACCGATCCCGCTCGCGTATCACCTGAAGCGATCGGCAACGGCTCGGGAACGTTCCGTGTGCCGCAGGCCACCTGGTCGTCGCCGGTCACGAACCGCTTCCTTCTCGACGCTGGCTTCGGGGGCAACTACAACGGCTACGGACACCGCGAGCGCAAGGGCAACACCACACGGCCGCTCATTCGCGTATCCGAACAGTGCGCTGCGGGGTGCCCCGCCAATGGCGACATTCCCGGTCTCGTCTACCGATCGCAGGACTGGCTCGACGCATGGCAAGGCTCCTGGAACTGGCGAGCGTCGGCGTCGTTCGTCACGGGAGCGCACAGCCTCAAGCTCGGATACCAGGGGAACTACCTGACCGACGATCAGGTCTGGTACACCAATGACGAGCAGCTCGCCTATCGCCTGAACAACGGCGTACCGAACCAGCTCACCCAGTACATCGCGCCATATCAACGAGATTCGCGCGCGGCATTCTACGGGGTCTATGCGCAGGAGCAGTGGACGCTCGGCCGGTTGACGCTGCAGGGCGCGCTTCGCTTCGACCACGCTCGCAGCTGGTTCCCCGAGCAGCAGGAAGGACCGTCACGGTTCCTGCCGGAAGCGATCAAGTTTCCGACCACACCGGGCGTGGACAGCTACAACGATCTCTCCCCGCGTGCCGGAGCCGCCTTCGATCTTTTCGGCAACGGCAAGACCGCCCTCAAGGCTAACGTCGGCAAGTATCTCGAGGGCGCCGGTATCCAGCTCAATTTCGCCAACCCGAATCCGACGTTCAGGCTCCCGGGAACCGGCTTGCCGCGCACGGCCACTCGTACGTGGATCGACGCGAACAACAACTTCCAACCCGATTGCGACCTCTTAGTGCCGACGGCGCAGGATCTCCGCGCGAGCGGACGCGACCTGTGTGGCGCGCTCTCGAACCTGCGCTTCGGTCAGCCGGTCTTCACGAACACCTACGACGAAGACCTGCTGCATGGATGGGGCGTGCGATCGTCGGACTGGGGCATCGGCGTCTCGGTGCAGCAGGAGATCGTTCCCAGGGTTTCCGCCGAGGTTGCTTATCATCGCCGCTGGTTCCGTGGCTTCACGGTGACCGACAACCTCTTCACGCAGCCGTCCGATTATGCCGCGTACAGCATCACGGCGCCGCTCGATCCAAGGCTGCCGGACGGAGGCGGGTACACAATCTCCGGTTTGTACGATATCTCCCCTGCTCTTTTCGGGCAGGTCAATGACTTCATCACCGACTCGCGCGGATTCGGCAACTGGTCGCAGTACTTCAACGGCGTGGATGTCACGGTGAACGCACGCACGCAGGGCAGCCTCACCGTGCAGGGCGGCATCAGCGTCGGGCAGACGGTGTCGGATGCGTGCGACGTGAGGGCACGGCTGCCCGAGCTGTCGGTGACGATCGGGGCGGGGCTCCAAGGCTCCAGCGTCAGTCAGACGAGCCCGTATTGCCACGTGGCCACCGGCTTCCTGAGTCAGTTCCGCGGCCTGGCGACGTATACCGTGCCGAAGATCGCCGTCCAGGTCAGCGGCGTGTATCAGAGCAAGCCGGGGCCGCAACTCGCGGCCAACTACGCGGTGCCCGCGTCGGTGATCGCACAAGCGCTCGGGCGTCCGCCGGCCGGGCAGGTCACCAACGTCACCGTCAACCTCGTCGAACCAGGAACCATGTACGGCGACCGAATCAATCAGATGGATTTCCGGACCGCGAAGATCCTTCGCTTCGGTCCCACCAAGACGATGATCGCGCTCGATTTGTACAACGCGTTCAATTCGAGCGTGGTATTGACCTACAACAACGCCTTCGTCCCTGGCGGCACGTGGCTGCAGCCCAACTCGATCCTGACGGGCCGGCTGGCACGCATCAGCGCCGAGCTGACCTGGTAGAGACGAGTCTTCGCTTCTTGCGTCTCGCGCTCGGAGCGAGGTGGTGAACGGCGCGGGGAGTAGTGGACTAGGATAGGTCAACGCGTCCCCGTGATTCCGAAGCTTCTGATTGGGTGGACCCTGATGGCCGCCTGCGTCGCCGTGCATGCGAGCGGAATTTCGGCCGCTATGCGCTGGCTGCCCCAGGTGCGACAGGCGTCACAAACATTTCTTGCCTCGACATGGCTCTTCAGCCGCGTTGCGGCCTGGATCATCCTGCTCCACCTGGTCGAGATCAGTGTGTGGGGATCGTTCTATGTCTGGCAACGCGCTATGCCCGACCTGCAGTCCGCCGTGTACTTCAGCGCAGTCACGTACAC
>JBKPNV010000117.1:0-10009 GCA_046732795.1 Acidobacteriota bacterium | reverse complement strand
CTCGAGGAGAAACCGACAAGGACTTCCGGCAAAAGCGTACGGCGAGCGTAGTCTCACAATTCGTTGTACGGGAGGATGGCGGAGGCAATACTTGCTCGCGCTGATTTAGGAGGACCATCTCATGCCGACGCTGGGGAGCGTACTCGAGTCGCGTATCCAAGATCTGGTTCCGCAGCTCGAGCGCGTCTACAAGGACATTCACGCGCACCCCGAACTTTCCCTGCAGGAGACGCGCACCGCTCGTATCGCGGTGGATCACTTGCGCGCGACAGGATTCGAGGTGACCGACGGCATCGGCGAGACCGGAGTCGTCGGATTGCTACGCAACGGTGACGGGCCGATTGTGATGCTCCGTGCGGACATGGACGCGTTGCCGGTTCGAGAACAGACTGGACTGCCGTATGCCAGCGCACAGACGGGAACCGATAGCACCGGCAAGACCGTCCCCGTCATGCACGCCTGCGGTCACGACATGCACGTGACATGGTTGATGGGCGCGGCCACTCTTCTTGCCGACACCCGAGATGCCTGGCAAGGAACGCTGATGCTGGTGTTCCAGCCGGCGGAGGAAACAGGCAGAGGCGCCCAGGCCATGGTCGATGCAGGGCTGCTCACTCGTTTTCCGAAACCGAATGTGATCCTCGGCCAACATGTGATGGTTGGACCGGCCGGATCGATTGGTAGTCGCGCGGGGGTCATCACGTCCGCAGCCGACAGCCTGCAGATTCGGATGTTCGGCAGAGGAGCGCACGGGTCAATGCCACAGGCCAGCGTCGATCCGGTGGTGATGGCGGCAGCAACGGTGCTTCGACTGCAAACCATCGTGTCGCGCGAGCTCGCCGCCGCTGACGCCGCGGTCGTGACCGTGGGGTCGCTGCAGGCGGGCGAAAAGGAGAACGTCATTCCCGACGAAGCGATCATAAAACTCAACGTCCGAACGTTCGATCCGGATGTCCGGGCTCGCGTCCTCGCGGCGATCACGCGAATCGTCAACGCCGAAGCGGCCGCGTCTGGTGCTCCGAAGCCGCCGGAAATCTCACCTCTCGATCGTTACTCACTGGTGACCAATGATCCGGATGCGACACGACGCGTCGTTGATGCGTTTCGCAAGCATTTCGGAAGCGACCGGGTCCGCGAAGCCAAGCCCACATCCGCAAGCGAGGACTTCGGAGTCTTCGGTGCGGCATGGCACACGCCGTCAGTCTTCTGGTTCATTGGTGGGACCGATCCGAAGAAGTACGATGAAGCCAAGCAGGCCGGGCGGGTGCGCGAGATTCCCACCAACCATAATCCCGGTTTTGCACCGGTGCTCCACCCCACGCTCGAGACAGGTGTCGCGACCATGGTCGTCGCAGCACAGGCGTGGATGGCACGATAACGAAATACAGCACGACCGCTCGCGGCTCCGTCTCCTGCAGCCGCCGCTCCGTCTGCGATCGCCTATTTACGCGATCTCTCAACGTGCCGGTCTTTCGGCACCGTGAGCATGATCGAGACGATGGCCGCCAGCACCATCAGCAGGTTGAACGCCAACGCGATCAGTGCGGCCTGCCGGACGGCGACGTTGTCCTGACGGCCGGCAAACGTGATCACCCCTTCCAGCCATCGAGTAGATTCGTCGCCGGCGCTAAGCGCCGTGAAGATCGCGGCGGAGATCGCCACGCCGAACGACGCGCCGAGTGAGGAGGCCATTTTGTAGAGACCCGAGCCGGATCCGGCCTGATCGTCGGGTAGGTTCGCGAGCGCGGCGTCGGTAGATGGCGTTGCGTAAAAGGCGAGGCCGAGGCCAAAGAGGGTGTAGGAAGCGACGGCGAGGACCGTATATGGTCCGAGCAACAGGTGGGTCGGCATCAGCATCGCGATCGACAGGCCGACGATCACGCTTCCCCAGATCATTGGTTTGCGCGCACCAAACTTCTGCAGCAACTTTTCGCCCACGCGGATGAAGGCCACGATGGCAATGGCGTAACCGAGTGTCAGCATGCCGGCTCGCTGAGCGGACAGACCGCCGCCCAACTGGAGGAGCATCATCGAGACCAGCAGCATCCCCGCGACACCGTTCAACAAGAAATTCGAAATCGTCGCGCCGGTGTATGTGGAGTTTCGGAAGAGGGCGAAGTTGACGAACGGGTTGCGCGCCTTGGTTTCCGCCTTGACGAACATCGCTCCGACGACCACGGCGGCGACACCCAGGCCCAACGTGATAGGGCTCGTCCATCCGATTTCGCTTCCCTGAGTAGTCAGGATCTGCAACGCCACCATTGTCACCATGAAAGTCAGGACACCCATCGTATCGAAGTGATAGCCGGTGTCGGAGGCAGCCTTGCTCTCCGGTGTTCCGCGCACCATGAGCATCCCGACCACTGACACCGCGGCAGATGCGAAAAAGATCCAGCGCCATCCTACGTTCTCCACCATGAGACCACCGAAGAGAGCGGCGAATCCTGACCCGCCCCACGAACCCATGGACCAGAGGCTCACTGCACGCTGTCGGCCCGCACCGTCCCAGTACGTTTTGATGAGCGCCAGGCTGGCAGGCATGATGAAGGCGGCCGATAGTCCCTGGGCAATACGGCCTAGCATCAGCAGCGGTACGGCGAGCACGCCACGTGGCGCGAGGCCGACCAGCAGCGAGCCGACGATGCCGAGAAGGAACCCCCACATCAAGATCTTCACTCGTCCGACTCGATCGGCGAGGCCGCCAATCACGACGATGAAGATGCCCGAGAACAGCGCTGTGATAGACACCGCGATGTTCATGACGTTGGTCGCCACCGCGAGGTCGGCGGCCATGGCAGGTGCGATATTCAGGGTGGTCTGCGCGAACAGCCAAAAAGCAAGCACCCCGAGGATGATGCCGAAGAGGAGCTTGTCGTCGCCACGATACGAAGCGGGCTCCGGGCTCATGCCGCTATTCTCCTGGCGAATCTTTCGGAGCGCTCTTCCAACGCTCGCGCTTCGTCGATTCGCGAACAACCGGCAGCGACCAGCCGTACCGAATCGCCAGACTGCGCACGCTGAACGTCACGAGGAACGCCGCCATCATTGCCGCCAGACGTCCAATGCCGAGGCCGTTGAGTCCCACATACGCGCAGGCGCCGAGGACCGACGCCGTGACGTAAATCTCATGGCCGAGGAGAACCGAGGGTACGTGACCAAGCGTGTCGCGAATGATTCCTCCAACGCACCCGGTTACGGCCCCCATGGCGATCGCGACAAGCGCGGGTGCCCCCACATCCGAGGCCTTCACCGTGCCGGCGACGGTGACCAGCGCCAACCCAAAGGCATCGAACCACAGAAGCGTTCTGAAGCGTGATTCGACGCGCGGCGCCACGAAGTGCATCACGATAGCGGTCACCAGACAGGCTGACACGTACGCTGGATTCTGAACCCAGAACACCGGCACTTCCAGAATCAAGTCCCGCACCGTCCCGCCGCCGACGCCAGTAATGACGGAAAACCACATGAATCCCATCACGTCCAGGCCCTTACGCGACGCGACCAGCGCTCCCGACACGGCGAATACGACAGCCGCAAGGATGTCGAAGAGATAGACGATGCGGAACAGCTCTGTCAGGTTGATCAATGTGGTCTGCATACGTCGAAACGGATAACGTGCGCCGCCTCAGTATGCTACGGTCCCGATGATGCCGGCCGAAGCAAGATTGAGTCACTGCATGCTCGGCGTCCATCTGTATACCGTCAGCATCGCGACCGAACAATCCGGCCGACGGATTGACGTCGTTCCCCGTTCACCTTCACGATCCCGTCCTCGTGCTACGCGTCGGTCGAATCCGCGAACTCGCGCAATTTGCACGAATACGCCGGGCGATGGTGCCAGCAGGCCAGCTCTTCTTCTTCACGCTCGCGCCGGCGACGCGCACCGCACGTCAATCAGCGGCCAACGCCCCCAGCGATCGACGCGCCGTAGGCCACATCCTGGAGACGGCAAAGCTATGGGGACCAGAAGGCGAATCACGTGTCAGCTGTTCAGGAGACGGCGTGGTGCTCCCTGGTTTTCCGTGATGTTTGGGAGTTGGTGGACTGAAGTTGAACCGGACTCTTCAGCGCGCCGGTTGCGTTGACGGACCGGTGGTCGCCCGGATGACACGTCCGGCGTTCCGGCGGTGTGAACGCCACCGCATTACTTCAGCGGCAACCGCAGACTGCGGCGCACGTAGTCGTTGGGAGATCCCGGGAAGCTGATCGAGATGGTCTGCGCCCGGCCCTGCCGGTCCAGGAGGGCCACGCCCGCGGTGTCGCGAATCGAGCCGACCGTCCGCGGGCTGTAGATCGTCAGCGTGTACGTCCGCTGGCCGCGTCCTTCGACGATCAATCCGAGCGCAGCGCGTTCCGGTATGACGCGAAGGATCCGTATCCCTTCTGAATCGGCGCCTGGGTTTGGTTCGACGATTGGTACAACGACATCGCTGGCCGCGTCGTGCGCAATGTCCAAACGAATCTGCCGCGCCGGCTGCTCGATCGCGACACGGACCCGCTGGATGTTGCCGTCGCGTTCGATCGTGAAAGGATACTGGCGTCCGCCAACCGTCACGCGCCTGACGTTCGCGTCGAGTGGCAGCGCTGGTGCGAAGACGACAGCGACAGACGAAGACCCGCCATCGCGATTGAGGCCGATCGAATAGCGCTCGTCGGTCCGCTCGATATCCAGGTTGAATCGCGCGTCCCCCGAAGCCACATGTCGAATGCGCACCGAGCGCCAGTCGGCGGGTAACTGCGGCGCGATCGTGAGCGCTGAACCTCCACGCGAGACCTCGATGCCGAGCAGGCCGCGCACGAGCGGTAACACGACCATCGCCTGCGACCAGACCTGGTGGTGCGCCGAACGGCCGAACGGCGTGTTGAACTCACCCGAAATCAGCTCCGTGATCGTGCCGAGTGCGTCCGCTTCGGTACGCAGCGCGTTGGCCATCAGCGCCTGGTAGCCGACATGTGGACGGCCATACCGATAGGCGGCCATTGAGACCCAGCCCGTGAAGAGCGGCCATACGGAGCCGTAGTGATACGAGAGCGGATCGTACAAGGCGCTCCTTCGCGACAGCAGCCGGGCCCCCCAGTCGGCCATGAGCGCGCCGCTCCCCAATCGATCGATCTCGATTTCTGCGCGAGCCGGATCGAGGGTTCGCCACCAGAGCGGCACCGCCGGCAGCACGGTGTCCTCGTCGACGCGACGCGCCGGCGCCAGCAGGTCCAACGCAGCTTGCCGCCGCGCGCGCTCCGGACCTGGTTCCGCGATGCTCGGCGCAGCCACGGGGAGTCGCGTCGCAAACGCATAATGTCCGGATTTCTCCAGCCAGAACGTCGATTCCACGGCGGCACGCGTGCGTTCGGCGCCCGCCTGCGCCTGCGCCGCACGGGACGCGTCACCGCGCTCGCGGGCGAGCGCGGCGATCGCACGCTGCGCCTCGATCCACAGACCCTGCAAATAAATCTCCTCGTGCGCGGGATAGAGCGCGCCGCCTTCCACCCATCCGTGGCCGACATTCGTGTTGTCGATCAAGCCATTGCCGTCGCGATCGGTGGCGCGCGAGAACTCATATGCCTTGGCGATCGCAGGCCAACTGCCGTCGAGGAAGGCGCGGTCGCCGGCGGCCTCCCAGTAGTCGGCCTGCGCGATCACGAACAACGGCGTGGCATCGGCACTCGCCCACGCGTACGGATATCCTGTGAACCAGGGCACGAACGCGGCGCTCTGCGAGACCTCGTGCGGTATCCTGCCGTCGGCCCTTTGGTGCGCGGCAAGGAACTGCAGCGCGGCGCGTGTCGTCTGGAAGCCACCATACGAGGTGGTCGCGAGCGCCGTCCACAGCGCGTCTCGTCCGAAAAACCACGCGAAGCCGGGACGCTCGCTATCACCAGACGGGCGGAAACCAGCCAGCATACCTGTTCCCAGCGCCGGGTTTGTCGCAAGCCCCTTGTCGATGCCAACCTTGGCCCACGTGAACGCGCGATCGAGCCGATCATCAGGGGTGTCGACCTCGAGCGTCGATTCCAGCAGCGCACGATAGTGATTCACGGCCGCCGCATGCAGCGACGGCACATCCCTCAGCACCCGCGCCGCCGTGGTGCGTGCGCGCTCCCGTCCTTCCGTGCTGGCGGTGACGACAATCGCTGGCAGCTGCCGTGCGGCATCGTATCGCGCCGGATCGAATGCAAATGCGAGGGGCACGTCCCTCGGCGCCTCCTGATACGGCAGTACGCCAAGATCACGCGCGCCCGGCGCTGCGATGACCGCCGCGAGTTTCCCGGACTCTTCGCCAATGTCGTACACCTGCGTCGCGGCATCCCATGCCACGAACGGCGTCATCGACGTGGCCGGCCACATCAATCGGAGCCGCGGCCTGAAGCGCACGATGACTCGCACCGGCAGCACGCTTTCCACGTCGAAGAGTATGACGATGGCGGAGTCGTCCGGCGGAACGAAGAGAATCTGTCGCACCGTGAACGCCGCGTGCGCGTAGATGAGCGTGGTCGATTCCGGACGCACGCTGACCCGGGCCAGCAGGTCCCGACCTTCTAAGGGCGCGGAATAGTCTTCAAGCAAAAACGCGACATCGAAATCGTCGGCGATCTTCACTGGCCACGCCCACAGCTCTAACGGTCGATGTTCGTAGCCGAGCGCAGCGGCGCCTGCACCGATCGACGCGATGAAGCGACCCGGCCGCGATGATGCATCGAGTACCGGTCCGCTGGCGGCCATCGCAAAGCGTTCGACGAGAGGCGCTGACCGTGTCGCGAACTGGTTGCCGGAACCGGTCGCAGCTATCGGCAGTACGACGAGCACGATAAGCGCGAGCAAGGTAGCCGCCGCTGTCGAGACCGCTCGGAGAAGCCGGAACATGCACCCCACACAGGGGTGACATGCTACGGGGTGAGCTACGCTCATGATGACTCCGCAAAAGTAACCGCGGCGCCCGTTTACCACCGCGCACCACGACCGGAGATGCCGTCGAGGCCTTTGCTAGGGGCCGCTCTCCGGCGCCCCATGCGCTTCATGCCTCACTGCGTACAGAGCGAAGCGTGCTCCGCTCTCCTTCTCCTCCAGCCAACGCGGAGGCGCGGGGTCCCGCGCCTCCTTGCCGAGCACGATCACGTAATCGAAATCAGCTTCGACCTCCTGGAAAGGAAGCGCCCCGAGCTCGGTTTGCATCAGCTGACTCCAGCTCGTTTCGTTCCAGCGACGGTATCGCTCGCGGACTCGAAGCGGTTGCTGACGTGGCGAAGCAAACACGGACGAGACGAATGCGTTGCGATCGATAACTGCGAAACATGGCACATGCCACAGGTAGGCTCCGCCCTCTGTGGAAAACGCCCCGTCGTCGGGCTTCACCAGGAGTCGGCTGCCAATAGGCATTGTCTGTAGCCCTGCTCGTATTTCCGACCACTCGCTGGCCATGGTGCGCCAGTGCTGCCAAAGAACCCATTCCCTCGCGAGCAGCAATGAGACAAGTGCCACAATCAGGGAGTACTTGATCCAGGCCGGGCGCAGCCTCACATCGCACGACACGATGAAGAACAGCGCCAGCACGATCGTGAACCTGGGGTACCCACCGGCGCTGGTCAGCAGGACCGTCGGAAGGACGGCATATATCAGCAACAGCGCCGCCAAGGGAACGAGCATTCTGCGCTCCACGGTTACCGTGCGTGTCGCCAATCCAACAATCACCGCTGCCGCCAGCGGAATGAAGGTCAGCTTGAAATCGAGAAAACCGGCGTAGTTGTCGAACACGCGGCGCAGTGCGGAGATTTTCTCGCCGAGGTCAGAGAGGGAGATGAGCGTGCCCTCGCCTGCCGTCGGGCTCGCGGAGAGGAAGAGAATAGCGGGTAGAAGGCCTTGCGACAGTACGTCAAGTGAGGCCAACGCCAACGTCTTGGCTCCCTTGCGTCGGGCGAACACGAGGCCTAGCTCGTATGTTGCGACCAGGGCCATGTAGACGCCGAAGTCAAGCAGATGACAAAAGAAGACAATGAGCGCTCCTGCCGGCGCAACGAGCCAGCGCAAGGGTCGTTCGCGGAGCACGAGCCAGGCGGCAAACAACCACAGCGCGACGCCAAGACCGAACAAGTAGTTGAGCCAACCCCAGAGCAGAAAAGGGTTGTAGAGGAAGAAAAACGCGAGCCACGGCCACGCAGAAAGCCGACGGTGCAACGCGTAATGGGCAGCCAGCGTGCCGCTCGCGATTAAGAGGAAAATCATCGAGATGAAGAGCTTGCCTGCAACCTCCACCGGTAGCAGCATGGCGAGCGGCGTGGCGAACAGTTCCATCGCGAGATTCGGAAGGACGCCCCAGCGTGACTCGTAAAATTGTGCGAGCACCGGATGTTGCGGATTCGCCAGTATGAAGATGCGAGCAAGGTGGTTAGGGTAATCAATCAACGGTGGCGCGGGGATTGCCCACACTGGAGAAACCACGACGACGTACAGCAGCAGAAAAGCGATGGTGAGTGGCCGTCCTGACGTTTCTCCCCGCGAAGTCGACGTCAGTAACATTCGTCGCTCCTGTGCTGTATGAGCGCTTCGCCAAAATTCATTCGAGAAGACTCGTTGACGCTCGCGTAGCGGACGGCCATTCTACCGCCCGGTGGCGGCGTGAACGGTTGCCGGGGGCATGTCGGGGCCGCCGATCACTCGGTGACATCGGACCCACCCAGCGATTTGCCGACGCCTCTGATGCACGTTGTTTCCGTCTGTCGTCCACGACGGGTCACGCGTCAGCCATTGGTGGCTGGGTGCCGAGCGGCCATGATCGGCAGTTTTGACCCTTGTCGGCGATGACGCCTGACGCGTTCTCGAGCGGCGATAAGTGCTAACCGGGTGAGCGACGCACGTGCCCAGTAGATTCCCCGTCGCGCTCCTTTTCCACCGCTGCCATAAATAAATACACAGAACTGCACGTACTTGCACCGCATCGGCCCCTCACATACGATCGTTCGGCATCCATTAAGGCTCCCTCGCGAAGGGTTGGAGAGACACAGCATGGTGCGTACCCGCTTTGTCAGAGATTGTTGCCTCCTCGGAGTTGTGAGCTTCTTCAGCGTGCTGGAGCCCACCTTTTCACAGGATACGTACGTCGTCGTCGATCTCGCCACGTTGGGTCCGGTTCAGGGTGGCAGAGTTCGGGGAGTCAATGATGCAGGCGAGGTTGTCGGGACGGCCCGCACGCAGGCCGGCAGGCGCGGATTCCGGATAGGCGCTTTCGAGAACAGCAATTCGCCGACTAAGAACGAAAGGCTCGACGGCTTCGCCGACGCCGATGCGAGCGCTGCAAACGCCATCAACGAAATCGGAGCCGTAGCTGGGGCTGCGAACACTGACACTGGGATCCGAGCCTACCGGTGGACTCGCAAGGACGGCTTCATCGACCTCGGTGCATTGCCGGGCGACATTGGCAGCGAAGCATGGGGCATCAACAGAAATAACGAGGTCGTCGGCTATTCGAGCGGCCCTGATGGTGTCCAGGCTGTCCTCTGGGAAAGCTACGGAAGCATCCAGAGCTTAGGCCAGCTCAGCCCGGGTGATTACAGCCGCGCCTATGCCATCAACGACAACGGTGACGTGGTCGGAACCTCGGGCCAGGCTGATTCGCTTCGGGCGTTTCTGTGGACCCGGAACAGTCAGATGGAGGATCTGGGTGCACTGGACGGCCACAGTAGCAGCTTCGCTACAGGAATCAACAACTCTGGCCATGTCGTGGGCTACTCCAGCGGCTCGTTGGGAGATCACGCCTTTCTCTGGTCGAAGAGTACTGGGATGGAAGGTCTCGGAACGCTCACGGGTGGAGAGTCCAGCAGGGCGCTTGCCATCAACGAGCTCGGAGACATCGTCGGCGTATCCGATAGTCCCGTCGGAAATCGCGCCGTCCTGTGGACACGCCAGGGCGAGATGTGGGACCTCAATCAGCTGATTCCCGCCGGAAGCAATTTTGTTCTTACGGAAGCCGTCAGTATCAACAACCAGGGACAGATACTCGCGATTGGTCAAACCGGG
>JBKPNV010000116.1:0-14981 GCA_046732795.1 Acidobacteriota bacterium | reverse complement strand
ACGCTGGCCGCAATGATCGACAAGATCAACAAGGAGCGGCACGATCACATCCTCACGATCGAGGATCCGATCGAGTTCGTGCACCAGCATCAGAGCTGTCTGGTCAACCAGCGCGAGGTCCACAGCGATACCGAGAGCTTTTCCAACGCGCTGCGCGCGGCGCTTCGTGAAGACCCCGATATCGTGCTGATCGGCGAAATGCGCGACCTCGAGACGGTGGAAGCGGCGCTGCGCATCGCCGAAACGGGCCACCTCACGCTGGCGACGCTGCACACCAACTCGGCATCGCAGACGATCAACCGCATCATCGATATCTTCCCGTCACACCAGCAGAGTCAGATCCGTACCCAGCTCTCGCTCGTCCTGGAAGGGATCGTCTGTCAGGCGCTCTTGCCGAAGACCGGAGGCGGCCGCGTGGTCGCGCTCGAAATCATGGTACCGACCGCTGGCATCCGCAATCTGATTCGCGAAGACAAGGTCCATCAGATCTACTCCGCGATGCAGACCGGCCAGGAAAAGATGGGCATGCAGACGATGAACCAGTCGCTGGCGACGCTGTATCAGAAGCGGCTGGTCACGCTCGAGACGGCGTTGATGGCGTCATCGAATCGCGACGAACTGCAGGACTTGATCAACAGGGGAGTCGGCGTGGTCGCGAATGCGGGCATGAACCAGCGCACTGGCACGACCGGACGGCCGGTGCGGTAATCAGAGCAGGAGAGGCTGGTCTTCAGACCAGCCTGGCGGCAGTCGGGAGTTGAGAGGGCGATGGCCACATTTGCATATAGCGGACGGACGCGCCAGGGGCAGACGGTCTCGGGCGAACGGATCGCCGAGACGATGGACGGGGCGGTCGCCGCGCTCAGACGCGAGCAGATCCTCGTCACGCAGATCAGCCCCGTCAAGGAAGCGCCGGCCAAAGCTGCCGCGAAACCGGGAGGCAAGAAGGTCAAGGCCAAGAGCCTTGCCGTGTTCACGCGGCAGTTCTCGGTCATGATCGACGCCGGTCTCCCGCTCGTCCAGTGTCTCGAGATACTCGGGACGCAGGAGGACGACAAGGGCTTTTCTTCAGTCATCCTGGCCACGCGCGGCGACGTTGAAGGCGGCGCATCGCTGGCGGATGCGATGAAGAAGCACCCCAAGACGTTCGATCCGCTGTTCACCAACATGATTGCCGCCGGCGAGGCCGGCGGTATCCTCGACACGATTCTCAAGCGTCTGGCGACCTACATCGAGAAAGCCGTCAAGCTGAAGAGCCAGGTGCAGTCGGCGATGATTTACCCGATCGCCGTGATCGTGATTGCCGCTCTCGTGGTCGGCGTCATCCTGTGGAAGGTCATCCCCACCTTCGCAAACCTGTTCGCGGGCCTGGGCGCCGAGCTGCCACTGCCGACGCGCATCGTCATCGCTCTCAGCAATGGTCTCGTGCGTTTCATGCCGTTCATTCTCGTTGGCATTGGTGTTTTTGTGTTCGCATTCCGGTCGTACTACGCTTCCCCGAACGGACGAAAAGCGATCGACGCAGGCGTCCTGAAGATGCCCGTACTCGGATCGTTGATGCGCAAGATCGCCGTGTCTCGATTCTGCCGGACGCTCTCGACGCTGCTGGCGTCCGGCGTTTCGATCCTCGAGGCGCTCGATATCACGGCTCGTACCGCCGGCAATGCCATCATCGAAGAAGCGATTCTGACGACACGTAAGAGCATCGAGCGCGGTGAGACGATCGCGCAGCCATTGCGGGAGACCAACGTGTTCCCCTCGATGGTGGTGCAGATGATCAGCGTTGGTGAAGCCACCGGCGCACTGGATACGATGCTGTCAAAGATTGCGGACTTCTATGAGGAAGAAGTCGACGTCGCTGTGGCAGGACTGCTGACGCTGCTCGAGCCGATCATGATCTTCTTCCTCGGCACGGTGGTTGGCGGGATCGTCATCGCGATGTACCTGCCGATCTTCGATCTGATTAGCAAGCTGACGTAAGGACACGGTGTGTGATTTCCTGACGAGACCAGCGGAAATCACACCCGGTGTCTTGGATCGACAATGAACTTGCGCTCGCGCCTGTCCACGCTCATCGCCGCGCGGGTCGTGCTCGTGACCCTGCTGATGGGGTCCGCGATCCTGATACAAATCAGCCGCCCGGGCGCTTTCCCCGTCGATCCGTTCTTCTCGCTGATTGGACTGACCTACGCGCTGAGCGTCTTCTACCTGGCTACGCTCAGGTTCACGGAACGCCACCCGTGGCTCGCTGACTTTCAGTTCGGCGCCGACGCCCTCCTGGTGTCCGCCTTCATCCACGTCACCGGCGGCATCGCCAGCAATTTCTCGTCTCTCTACCTGCTGCCGATCATCGCCGCGAGCATGATCCGGTATCGGCGAGTGGCACTGCAGCTGGCGGCGTTCAGCGCCGTGATGTACCTCGCGCTGGTAGCAGTGCAGTACATCGATGTCGATTTGCCCGTGGCGCGGCGGTTTTCGCCGGCCGTGGACCTGCCCTCGGTCCGAGTCGCGCAATACACGGTGGCCATCAACCTTGGTGGGTTCATCGGCGTTGCGTTGTTGGCCGGATCCCTGGCGGACAGCCTGCGCTCGGCTGGTGCTCGCCTCGAAGATGCGTCTCACCGCATTCGTGATCTGCGCGCGTTCAATGAATATGTCATCAACAGTCTCTTGAGTGGCCTCATCACGACCGATCACGAAGGCCGAATCCTGACGTTCAATCGCGCGGCGTCCACGATCAGTGGAGTACCGGCGGCTCAGGTCGTCGGTCGAAACGTGATTGAAGTGATGCAGATGCCCGAGTCGGTCAGAACCCGTATGGCGGATCTGATCGCGGGACGCAGTTTGAGAGTGGACAGTCAGTACCGGACCCCTGCGGGGCGCGTGATTGACGTGGGACTGACGGCCAGCACGCTCACCTTCCCGGAAGGCGGCATTGGTTACTTGTGGTCGTTTCAGGACGTGACCGAGATTCGTCGTCTGGAACGCGACGCGAGGCTGCGTCAGCGGCTCGCAGCCGTCGGTGAAATGGCAGCCGGCATCGCGCATGAAATCCGCAATCCGCTCGCATCCATGTCGGGATCGATTCAGGTACTCCGGCAGGAGTTGCCCCTCAGCGAGGACCAGGCGCAGTTGATGGACATCGTGCTTCGCGAGTCCGAACGGCTCAATGACACGATCAGATCGTTTCTCGCCTACGCCCGCCCGCAGCGATCCGCGCCCGCCAGGTTGGACGTACGCAAGGTCGTGCAGGACGCGGCGACCCTGCTGCGGAACAGTGCCGAGGTTCGCGCCGATCACGTGATTGACGTCGAGGTCCCCGTTGACCCGGTCTGGTGCGAGGCCGACGAGAATCAGATCCGCCAGGTCGTCTGGAATCTTGCGACGAACGGACTGCGGGCGATGTCCGGCGGTGGCCGTTTGCGGCTGGCGGTGTCGTCTGAACGGGCGCCGGACGGTGACGAATCCGTCGTCCTGGCAATCCAGGACGAAGGGTGCGGGATCGCTCCCGAGGATCTCGACGGAATCTTCCAGCCGTTTCGCAGCTCCTTCGAGCGAGGCACGGGCCTCGGGTTGGCCGTCGTGCACCGGGTCGTGACCGACTACAACGGCACGATTCAGGTCTCTTCCCACGTTGGTATAGGCACCACGATGAGCGTTCGACTTCCTGCCCTGGCCGGCGTCACGGCCGCGGCTGAATCTGGACACCGGAGCGTGGCGGTATGACGCGATCATCCACGGCGGCTCCCTCGACCGATGCGCAGACGAACGTCGAGGCGAGCGTCAAACCACGGATTCTCATCGTCGACGACGAACCGTCGATGCGCGAGATGCTGCGCATCGTGCTTCGACGCGACGGCTACGACGTTACGGTTGCTGCCAACGGCACACAGGCGATCGACATCCTGAAACGCGAACGCGTGGATTTGCTGCTCTCGGATATCCGCATGCCCGACCTCAGCGGCGTCGACGTGCTTCGCACCGCCAAAGACGTGAATCGCGATCTCGTCGCATTCATGATGACGGCATTTGCGTCCACCGACACGGCGGTCGAAGCCATGCGGCTTGGTGCGGCCGACTATTTCACCAAGCCGTTCAGCATGGATGAAATGCGTCTCAAGGTGCGTCAGCATCTCGAGACGCTTCGCCTCAAACGGGAGAACGTCCTGCTGAAACGCGTGCTCGACACATCGAATGAGTTCTGCAACATCATCGGTCGCAGCGACGCGATGCTCGATCTGTTCAAGATGGTGGAGACCATCGCCAAGACCAACAGCACTGTGCTGCTCACGGGTGAGTCCGGGACCGGCAAGGACCTCGTTGCACGCGCCGTGCACTACAACTCGCTGCGACGTGAACGCCCATTTGTCGCCCTGAACTGCGGAGGCCTTCCCGAGACGTTGCTCGAATCAGAGCTTTTCGGCCATATGAAAGGCGCCTTTACCGGCGCCGACGCCAATAAGAAAGGACTGGTCGAAGTTGCCGAACACGGCACCATCTTCCTCGACGAGATCGGGGAAATGAACCAGACGATGCAGGTCAAGCTGTTGCGGGTGTTGCAGGACCGCCGATTCAGGCGGCTCGGCGGCACGGAGGAGGTTCAGGCCGACATCAGGGTAATCGCCGCAACGAACCAGGACCTTCAGAAGATGGTGGCGGAAGGGCGCTTCCGCGAGGACCTCTATTACCGCATCAATGTCATTCAGGTTCAGCTGCCACCGCTGCGCGATCGGCGGGAGGATGTGCCGCTGCTTGCCGAGCACTTCCTGACGAAGTACGCCAAGGCGGCGGACAAGGCGGTGCGCGGTATTTCACGCGACGCTCAGGAACTGCTGTCGGCGTATATGTGGCCTGGCAACGTTCGCGAACTGGAGAATGTGATCGAGCGCGCTGTGGCGCTCGAGCAGACGCCCTTGGTCTTGCCGGATAGCCTGCCGCTCCACGTCAGAACCCTTGCAGGTCCACCGGTCCTCGGCGTCGCTGGCGCGGCCATCATGGGTGTGCCGGCAACCGGTCTGCCCGATATTCAGAAAGGTTTCGATCTCGAAGCGCAGGGCGAGCAGTTTTACCGCCATTACATCGCGCTGGCGCTCGAACGGAGCGGTGGCGTGCAAACCAAAGCCGCGGAACTGCTCGGCATGAGCTTCCGGTCGTTCCGTTACTACGCCAAAAAGTTCAATCTGCGGTGAGCACGTCGATTTGGATCAAGCGGCCGCGGCTCGGCGCGTTGGGAGCCGTCATCCTGGCGGCCGCCACGGCCTCAATGACGATAGATGTGAACGGAGACTCGTTGCGAGGGAGCGGGCTTCGACGCGCAATCTATTCGGCCCCCCGTACGCCGTGGGGCGACCCCGATCTCCAGGGTGCGTATTCCAACACGGATGAGCGTGGCATACCGATGAATCGCCCCACTGAATTCGAGGGGTTCCGGGTTCAGCACTTCCCGCCCGCCGAGCTCGCCCGCCTGAATCGCCAGCGCAGCGTGCAATTCGGCTTAGAGACGAGTGAATGGGAGCAGATTTACGAACCCGCTCGGATCAACAACAGCCGGCCATGGCTCGTCAGCGATCCGCCAGACGGGAAGATCCCTGCCGTACTCGAGGCGAGGAGACAGGTAATCACGAATGTGCCCGGTACTCTGCCGAATGAATCGACCAAGCCATGGGAGTCATTGGACCTCGTTTCGCGGTGTATCACGCGGGGCCTGCCTGGCTCGATGTTGCCGGAGATCTATGGAAACTCGTACGAGATCCTGCAGGCACCCGGTGTCGTCGTGATCACCTACGAGGCGATCCATGAAGCGAGAGTCGTTCTCCTGGATGCGCGTCCACACGTCGATTCACGGATTCGCACGTACCTTGGAGACGCTCGCGGCTGGTTTGAAGGTGATTCGCTGGTTGTCGAGACCACCAACTTCACCAGTCGCACCCCTTTCCATCTGTCGAGCGAGCAGCTGAAAATCGTCGAGCGGTTTACACCGATTGCGCCGAATGTCCTGCAATGGTCGGTGACACTCGACGACGCGACGGCGTGGACGCGGCCGTGGACGTTCGGGATGAATCTGACAACGACGCTCGAACGGCCGCTCGAGTTCGCCTGTCATGAGGGGAACTACTCGCTGCGCAACATCCTGGCTGCTGCCCCGGAGATGGTGACCACGGCGACACCTGAAGACTGACCGCCAAATGTTGACAGCCCACGTTGACAGTTCTTGTCACGGCGAACGTGGAATCGGCAGCAATCCGTCCGGGAGCGAGCTCGTCCACGATAACTAAGCCTAAGCCATCTCACAGGTTAAGCCGATAACTTGTGTAATGATGTGAGGTGGCACCCCGCTTGCCTCATCAGGACGCATCAACCTTCATCACGCGAGTTTTCGGGGATAGAAGGACGGTGGGAGGCGCCGTGTCGGAGCGGCGGATTGTTAATCGGGCCTTCCGGCCCGCGCGCTCAAGGAGAAACTTGTGAAGAAACTGCAGAAGAACGAAGGGTTTACGCTTATCGAGCTGCTGATCGTGGTTGCCATCATTGGCATTATCGCGGCGATTGCAGTTCCCGGTCTGCTCCGAGCTCGTATGTCGGGCAATGAGACGTCCGCGATTGGGTCGATGCGAGCGATCAACACGTCTCAGGTCAACTACTCGTCAGCTTGCGGCCAGGGCTTCTACGCGAACAGCCTTGTGAGCTTGAATACGCCGCCGGCGGGTTCCGCTGAGGTGTTCATCTCGCCGGATATGGGCACCGACCCGACCACCAAGAGCGGCTATCTTGTGACGCTGACGCCCGGTGCGGCACCCCCCGGAATGCCCCCAGTCAGCTGCAACGCGTTGCCGGTTGTCGTGACCTATTGGGCTGACGCGGTTCCCACGGGCGTTGGCAATACCGGCGTTCGCCGCTTCGGCGGCAACCAGAACGGAACGGTGTTCTTCTCGATGACCGCCGCGCTGCCTGTCACGCAGACTGGCAACCCGGCTGGCGGCACGCCGATTCAGTAAATCGTTTTCGAAGTGTCGTGGGCCGGCTGCGTGAGCAGCCGGCCGACTCTGTCGCGCCGCCGGCCGCGGCAAATTACGCAAGGAATTTAGCGAGTGAGCTTGTATGCCGGCGCAAGCTCTGTTCAAAAGCGGGAGGGCGAAATGTTCGTGGTGGGGGCAGGTGGTCGTGACTCCGAGAAAGACGTCGGCGATCAGCGAGGATTCACGCTCATCGAGCTGTTAATCGTCGTGACCATCATCGGACTCATCGCCACGATCTCGGTGCCCGGTCTTCTCCGAGCCCGGATGACGGGGAACGAAACGTCTGCCATTGCATCGCTGCGTTCCGTCGTCAGCGCGGAGACGAGTTACGCGTCGGGATGCGGTACTGGCAACTACGCGGTGGCGTTCGCTACGCTGGCCGTGGGACCCGCAGGATCGGCGGAGGGGTACCTTTCCCCGGACCTGGCTGCATCCCTCCTGCCGAGCAAGAACGGCTATCTGTATGCAATGGCGCCGGGGCTTGGCGGGGCGGGGCGGCCTGCTGATTGCAACGGCACAGCCACGAATTCGACGTACTACGTCACCGCGATTCCCACGGTCATGGGGACGACAGGAACCCGTGGATTCGCTGGAAACCAGAGCATGACGATTTGGCAGAGCCTGTCTGGCTCGGCTCCTGCCGAGCCACTGAGCCCCGGGGCCGGCGTCTCGCCTATCCAGTAGCGCCGCCCGGTTCGGGCGGGCTATTCTCCTCTTCCACAATCAGATCGGCTGCGCCAGGGGACGTCTATAATTGCAGGCGTGCCCCATTTAGCGGGCCGGTCCCAAGACTTCGAATCCGTGTGAAGAGGACAGTCATGACTCCTCGTGTTCGCTACGCTCTTGTCGTGCTTTCCGCGCTTGGCTTGATTGCCTCGATCGCGGCGCTCTACGTCCATTACCGGCTTCTCACAGTGCCGAACTATTCCAGCTTCTGCGACATCAGCGAGACGATCTCCTGCCAGCAGGTGTTCCAGAGCGAATACGGCACCGTCGCCGGCGTGCCTGTCGCGGCTGGAGGTGCCATCTGGTCGGCTCTTGTCCTCATGTTGTCGATATGGGGGATGAGAAAACCGAACTCGGACGAGGCCTCGCGGGCGGCCGGTTACGTGTTCCTCCTGTCGACACTTGGATTGGCTGCTGTTTTTTATTTTGCGTACGCCTCATTCTTCGTCTTGCGTCAAGCGTGTCCGCTCTGCCTGACGATGTACGTGAGCGTGATCGGCATCTTCTTGTTATCCGCTGCGGCGGCAGGGCCGCTTCGCACGCTGCAGTCTGGCTGGCAGAGAGATATCGGCGCGCTGAAGCGCAGCCCGGCAGGCGTCGCATTAGTCGTCGTGTGGCTGCTCGCATCCGCAGGGCTCGTACTCGCGTTCCCGCGTGAGCAAGCTGTCAATGCCAGCCAAAGTGCTGCTGCTGCTCCGGCGGTCCCCGTGGAGACACTGGCCCCTGATCAGCTGGCCGAGTTGCACGCCTGGATGGATCGCCAGCCGCGCACACCGGATGTCCAGCCGACAGGCTCCGTGAAGGTGCTGTTGATCAAGTTCAACGATTATCAGTGCCCCTCTTGCCGACAGGCGTGGATCCTCTACAAGGACATCATCGCGAAGTACGAGGCCGCTTATCCTGGTGTGTTCAAGTATGAGAATCGAGACTTCCCACTCGAGACCGAGTGTGGCGCCGGTGGGCCGCACAACGCGGCGTGCGAGGCGGCAGTCGCGGTAAGGCTCGCGAAGGAAAAGAACCTGGACAAGCAGCTCGAGGCCACGCTCTTCGAGCGTCAATCGATGGCGATGACCCGCGACGACGTGAAGGCGGCTCTTCGCGAAGTCACCAACATCAGCGACAGCGAGTTCGACAGCCGCTACTCGCAGGTGCTCGAGGCGGTCAAAGCGGACGTGCAGCTTGGACAGAAGGTCGGGGTGTCTGGGACACCGACATTCTTCCTCAACGGTATCAAGCTCGGTGGATTCCGGCCGGTCGCCTTCGATGCGGTCATCGCATACGAACTGAAAAAAGCGGGCGTAACCTCGTAGAAACGGGGTCAGGAGGGGGTCATCCCTGACCCCCGATCGCCCGATACCCCCTGTAGGTATGGACGCGATTAGGACCGAAGGACTCACGAAGCATTACGACGTCGGCTTCTGGCGCCGGCGTCCCTACGTGGCTCTGGATGGTTTGACACTGCGCGTCGGACAGGGCGAAGTCTTCGGCTTCCTCGGACCCAATGGGGCCGGCAAGACCACCACGCTCAAGCTCCTGATGCAACTGATTTACCCGACCGCGGGTCATGCCGAGATTCTCGGCAAGGCGGTCGGCGATCTGTCCGTGCGGCGGCGGATCGGATATCTCCCCGAGACTCCGTATTTCTACGACAACCTTACGGGCGAAGAGCTGCTCGTGTATTTCGCGCGCGTCTTCGGTTACTCATCGTCCGAAGGACGGCAACGCGCAGCGCGGTTGCTCGACGAAGTCGGCATCGGAGCGGAACGTCGCTTTGCCCTGCGGCGTTACTCGAAGGGCATGATTCAGCGGGTGGGGATCGCGCAGGCCCTCATCAACGATCCGGAACTCGTGTTCCTCGACGAACCGATGTCCGGTCTCGATCCGCTTGGCCGGCACGAAGTGCGCGAGCTCATCCTGCGGCTCCGGGACCGAGGCTGTACCGTGTTCTTCAGCTCGCATGTCTTGAGTGATGCCGAAGCGCTCTGCAGTCGCGTCGCGATTCTTACGAAGGGCCGTCTGGCAGCCGCCGGTTCTGTTGACGAACTGATCGCCTTCCAGGCCGGCGGTTGGGAGCTCGTCGTCGGCGGAATGGGAGAAGAAACGCTGAACCGTGTCCGCCACAGGATTGTGAGCGCCAACCGGCTCGGCGATGGTCGGTTTTCGCTCAGGTTATCGCCGTCGACGAGACCGGAGCCGCTCATCGCCGATCTCGCAACGAGTGGAGTACGAGTCGTATCGTTGAATCCCCTGAGGACGACGCTCGAAGATGTCTTCATCGATCATGTTCGCGCGGCGTCAAACGAGCGTGAGGCCGTAAAGAAGACGTCGTGAGAGCTATCAGTGTTGTCGCCTTCGGTGTGTTCCGAGACTCGATCCGCGACCGCATCGCGTACGGATTGGTGTTCTTCGCCGTCATGCTCATCGCCGCATCGATCCTGCTCGCCCAGCTGACCGCGGGACAGGACGTCAAGATCATCAAGGACCTCGGGCTGGCGGCATCATCAGTGATCGGCGTTTCCATTGCCATCTTCTTTGGTATCGGGCTGGTTACCAAGGAGGTCGAGAGACGCAGCATTTACAGCCTGCTGTCCAAGCCCGTCACGCGCAGCCAGTTCGTGCTCGGCAAGTACGTCGGGCTCGCGCTCACGCTGTTGATCAATCTCGCCATGATGGCCGTCGCCTTGTACGCGGTGCTCGCCTACTTCGATTGGACGGCAACACCTGGACTGAGAGCGTCATGGGAAGCGCCGGCTCTGGATCCAAGGATGCTGGCAGCGTTCGCGTTGATTGGCGTGGAGCTGATGCTGATCACGGCTACCGCGTTGTTCTTCTCGACCTTCTCGAGCCCGTTCCTCTCAGTGGCCCTCACCATCGGCGTCTACATCATCGGCCACTTTAGCGAAGATCTCAAACACATCGACACCATTGTGAAGTCACCCGCGTTAGCCATCCTGGCTCGCGGTGTCTACTACATCATGCCGAATCTGGCGTCGCTCGACATCAAGTCGGAGGTCGTGCATGGTCAGTCGGTTGCTGCGCTGCACATGGTGTCTGCCACTGCGACGAGCGGTTTGTTCATTGGGCTGCTCGTGCTCGGGGCAACAATCGTGTTCTCTCGCAGGGATCTGAAGTAGAGGGCTGACAGTGATGACGGGCCAGCCGCGAACGACGTTGCGAACATGGTTCGCATTGATATTTCTCGCTGCTGCAGCGGTGACGTCGCAAGTCGCGGTCGAGGGCGCGATACAACGCGAGACAGTCGCGCCAACCGTCGACTGGATTCAATCCCCGCAGTTGATGCGTCATCTCGCGCTGAGTTTTGACACGCTGCTGGCCGACATCTATTGGATTCGCTCCGTCCAGTACTACGGCGATACCAAGCTGTCGAGCGGGAAGAAGAAAGAGTACGGCCGTCTGTTTCCATTGCTGGACATGACGACCACGCTGGATCCGCGATTCAATATCGCGTACCGCTTTGGAGCCATCCTGTTGTCGGAGGGGTACCCGAACGGAGCCGGCAACACCGAGCAGGCGATTGCTCTCCTCGAGAAGGCCATCAAGGAGATGCCAGAGAAGTGGCAGTATCTGCACGACGCCGGGTTCGTCGAGTACTGGTGGAACAAGGACCCCAAGGCTGCCGCGAAATGGCTGTTACGCGCCGCAGATGTGCCCGGGTCACCGCCCTGGCTGAGGCCAGTGGCCGCCGGGATGCTGGCTGAAGGTGGAGACGAGAGGACGTCCCGTGCGTTGTGGACAGAGCTTGAAGCCACCGCCGAGCATGACTGGCTTCGCCAGGCAGCGCGCCGGGGATTGATGCAGCTCGACGCCGAATCCGCCATCGCGCAGCTGCAGCCGATTGTGACCAGGTTTCATGACACAACCGGCCGCTTCCCCGAATCATGGCAGGAGATGGTGCGCGAGCGGCTTCTGCCGGGGATTCCGCTCGACCCCTCCGGCCGGCCTTTCACACTCGATCCCGCGTCGGGCGCCATCGACGTCGACCGTGAGTCTCCGGTTTTTCCGCTGCGGCAGAGCGGGACGATGCCAAGACTCACCCAGTGATGCCCCCGCCAGCCACGATTCTTTTCCTCGCCGTTCTCGGGGCTTGCATCGGAAGCTTTCTCAACGTCTGCATCTATCGACTCCCGCGTCGCGAGTCCCTGCTCTGGCCCGGGTCGCGCTGCACGTCGTGCGGTCACAGTCTCTCCTGGTATGAGAATCTGCCCGTTGTCGGTTGGATGGTGCTGGGCGGGCGCTGTCGCCACTGTCGCGCGCGCGTCTCGTGGATGTATCCCGCCGTTGAAATCATCACGTCTCTCACATTTGTCAGCGGCTACCTTCTCTACGGGCTCACACCCATAGCTGCCGTACGTGTGCTCTTTGCCTGCGCGTTGATCGTCCTCTTCGTGACCGACGTCCAGCACAAGATCTTGCCCAACGTCATTACCCTCCCCGGCATCGTGGTGGGGTTTGCCTGCAGTCTGTTTCTACCGCCCGGGTGGCGCGATTCGCTGATCGGTATCGTGGTTGGCGGCGGCGTGCTATTTGCGATCGCGGAGACGTACTACCGCGTGCGCGGCGAAGAAGGCCTCGGCATGGGCGACGTCAAGCTGCTCGGCATGATTGGGGCGTTCCTCGGGTGGAAGCTCGTGTTGCTGACGCTCGTTCTCGCCTCCTTCGCAGGATCGGTGTTTGGCGTGGCGGTCATCGCCTCCGGGCGGGGCAGTATGAAATATGCGCTGCCGTTCGGAACGTTTCTCGCCGTGGGCGCTCTCGTCGCCGCCATCTGGGGTACGCCGATCGTCGATTGGTACGTCGGGTTTTACGTGTGAATCCGCAGGGCTACGCACTACTCGGCCTGACCGCGCTCGTAGCCGGTCTCGTGTCAATCGTGGTGTTCGCGATGCTGCGGTTCGGCGCTGCTGCGCGTGACAGCCGGCGCGTGTTACGCGACGAATCGGGGCAGTCGCCTCTATTGGCCGCCGCCCTTCAGGATGCCATCCAGAAACTGCGTGCGCAGGAGAAGGCGACGGCGGAACGCGCCGAAGCGTCAGAGCGCCTCAACACCCAGATCATCAGTAGCCTGACGGCGGGTCTACTGGTCGTCGACCGCAGGGGCGATCTGCAGATCCTGAACCCTGCCGGGCGCAAGATGCTCGCGATCGCGGACTTCACCGGCTCGCGGGTATCCGACCTTCCGCCTGCGGCGGCGCCGCTGGCTGCCGCGATCAACGAATGCCTGACCACCGGCCAGCCCATCGTCCGTCGCGCCCTCGAGATGCCGCATGCCGGCGCAGTGACCCACGTCGGCGTCACCGTCTCTCCGCTTGGCCCTGACGGCAATTCGAATCCCTCTGGTGTGATTTGTCTGTTTTCCGACCTGACCGCGGTGGTCGAGCTCGAGGAGCAGCTTCGGTTGAAAGAGACACTCGCGCGCTTGGGAGAGCTGACAGCAGGGATCGCGCACGAATTCCGCAATGGGCTGGCGACCATTCACGGATATGGCAAGTTGCTCGATCCGGGTTCGCTGCCCCCGCAATTCAGACCCTATGTGGAAGGCATTCGCCAGGAAACAGTCGCGATGGGGCAGGTCGTCACCAACTTTCTCAACTTCGCCCGGCCGGCCCAGTTGTCGTTGGCGACGTATGACCTCGCTACGATCGTCGAGCGGGCTGTGGACGACGTGACGCCGGAGGCGAAGCATCTCAACGGCGACATCGTCGTGTCCGGCGACTTCGCACAGGTCGAGGCCGACGATGTGCTGCTGCGACAGGCATTCATGAACCTGCTCCGTAACGCAATCGAAGCGTGTCAGGAGCATGGTGTTGCGCCCGATGTCCGTGTCGAGGGGACGATCGACCGGGCTCAAGCCGTCGCCCGCGTCACGGTCCAGGACAATGGCCCCGGAGTAGACGCCGACGCACGTGAAAAGGTGTTCCGTCCCTTTTTCACCACGAAGAAGGACGGCACCGGTCTGGGCCTCGCCCTGGTCCAGAAGATCATCGTGACCCACAACGGTCGCATCCATGTCGCCAGCGGGCCGAACGGCGGCGCCAGCTTTCAGGTGACGTTGCCAATTACCTGACATCGTCGCGTTTAACGCATGGAAGATTCTGCGATCTTCCACGTGCGTGTCGACCACATCCTGCCGACCGCCAATCGCGCAAGCCGCGAGTGCACCACGAGTTGCGTCTTTGCGTCATCTTCGCTGTGTCCCTGGCAACGGCCTTGCGAATTCAGTGGGCATGAACGCGCTGGTTCATGAACGAGGTTCGTCGCTCATTGAAGCGCTGGTCGCGACTCTGATGGTGTCTACGGGCGTCGTGACGATGGCGCAACTGCTCTCCATTGCAACGGTGACCAATCTGGCTGCGCGCCGCAGCACGGTGGCGGCGATCGCGGCGGAGCAGAAGCTCGAGGAACTCCGAACACTGCCGTTTGACAGCCTGCAGACGTCGCCCGCTTCAACACTCGAGCAGAACACGGACGGCTACGTCGACTACGTTGGCATTTACACGAGACGCTGGTCGATCGAGCCGGTGTCGTCGACTCCTGGTAGCTCGCTTGTGATTCAGGTGCTGGTAACGACAGCGAATGAGGTGAGTCGCGGTGCGGGTCGAATTCGAGGCCACGCCCGCGTGGTCGCCGTCAGGACGAGGAGAGCGAAATGACGCCGGGTGTGATTTTCGAAGGACGTGATGGAGCGGGAAGATCACGAAAATCACACCCGGTGTCTGTTCAGGGGTTTACGCTTGTGGAGCTTCTGTTAGCCGCAGTGATCACCCTGATCGTCGCAGGGGTCGTGTTCAAGTTCCTCGCGCCTGCCCACCGCGCCTTCCAGTCGCAGCCGGAGCAATCGGATCTTCAGCAACGGCTGCGAGTCAGTGTCGACACGCTCACGCGCGATCTCGTGATGGCCGGCGCCGGAGCCGATCGTGGGCCCGCCTTCGGCGCGATCACCAACATGATTGCGCCGATTCTACCGTATCGCGCCTTTGGAGATTCGCCCGACTCCGCGCAGGACGTGTTCTTTCGGCGCGACGCCATCAGCTTCATGTACGTCCCCTCGACGGCGTCACAGACGGTTGTGGCGTCGGCGATCGCGCCTGGCGCGCTCGATGCTCAACTCGAGTGGAGTCCGAACTGTCCTGCGACAACGGCGACTCAAATCTGCGGATTCAAACGGGGCGATCGGATGGTTGTCCTCGACAAGGGAAGTCAATGGGACATCTTCAGCGT
>JBKPNV010000115.1:0-4356 GCA_046732795.1 Acidobacteriota bacterium | reverse complement strand
GGGCGGGCCACTGGTGCGGCCCCGCGAATCAATTCCCACACCGCGTCCACGAACCGCTCGCGCGCGACCTGCGCATCGAAGGGGGCGGCGACGATTCGCCACCACCACCGTCGCTCGGCCCGACGCGATCCAGTCGTAGGTCCGGCCCGCAAACCGCCAATGAAGAGGACGACGATGATTGCCGTGAGCGCGATGACTGCCAATCGCGGTACCGAGGTCGGCAGATGCTGACCGTCAAAGGCCACTTGCAGCCAGCCGGAGTAGCCGGATACGAGCGCGCGTCCGACCTCGATCTGGAGCATCTCGAACAGGAAGCCAACCAGATAGACCAGCAAACCCACGAGCAGCACGAAAACCGGAGCCAGGAGGATCACGACGCCGAGAAGGCCGATCCACGCCGCGATGCGCAGAGGCAGGCGCCAGCCATATAAATTCTTCACCGCCCGCGATCGCCAGATTCCCTCTGGGTCCCATAGCCGTGACGCGCCATCGATCGCGGTCAACGCGGCGCCACCCGCTCCCACCCCTTGTCCGGCGATCACATCGATCTTGACGCCGGCCTCCTGCATCGCGCGCAGCACCCCGGCATGATAGGCGCCATGCGCGCCGGTGCCCGCCAGGACGAGAGCGGTTCGGCGTGAGGGGGAATACGGCTGCACGTTACCGATCATTCATCGTGGATCGTGGTCAGTTTGATGAGCTCGAAGTTTCGTTTGCCGCTTGGCGTCGTGACGTCGATCTCGTCGCCTTCTTCCTTGTTCAGGATCGCGCGTCCAATTGGCGAGGAGGTCGAGATGAGCCCCTTCTCGACGTCAGCTTCCTCGGGCATGACCAGCTGGTAGACGACGTTTTCTCCGGTCGAGGCGCGAAGCTCCACGGTCGAGCCGAAGCCGGCGCGATCCCTCGGGATGCGGTCGAGATTCATCATCGCGATCTCCCCGGCCCGCCGCTTCAGCATGGCAATTCGCGCGTTGACAATTTCCTGGCGCTCTTTCGCGGCTTTGTACTCGGCGTTCTCGCGCAAATCGCCCAGCTCACGGGCGCGCTGAATTTCCTTTGGCAGATCGACTTTCAACTCGCGCTCGAGCACCGCGATTTCCTCGTTGAACCGCTTGAGAATCCTGTCTTTCATCGTTGAAATCAGACTGTAGCACAGGGTGAAGGTGCGACGGAGCGCAGGTGCGAAGTGGAATGGAGCGAAGGTGCGAGAGCGAAGACGGACGGTGCGACGGTCGGGGCGACCGTGTGGGATCCTGTCACAATGAACGCCTCCAGCATGCGCGCCATCACGAGCCGACAGAACCCGGTCGTCGCGCGCTTCCGCGCGCTCGCCGAGAGCCCGGACCCAACCGGCGCCCGTCTCCTGCTCGACGGCGTTCACCTGGTCCGCGACGCGCAGGAGTCGGGGCACGCATTCGAGATCGCCGCGATCTCCGCGTCGCAACTCGCGTCCGACAGCGAGGAGGCCCAGCTCGCGCGCGCGCTCCGGCACGCGGGGGTGGATGTAATCGAAGCCTCCGACTCGGTTTTTGCGGCGATGAGCCCGGTGCGCACTCCCTCCGGCCTTGTGGCGATCGCAAGTCGGCGCCCCACATCGGCCAGCGAAATGTGCGGTCTCCCGGATGCGTTCGTGCTCGTCGCCATCGACGTGCAGGATCCCGGCAACCTTGGCGCTCTGATCAGGACGGCGGAAGCGGGCGGCATGACCGGCATGTTCGCGAGCGGCGCGTCAGCAAATCCGTTCTCGTGGAAGGCCGTTCGCGGAAGCATGGGCAGCGCGTTGCGGTTGCCTGTGGTCGGTGGTATGACGAACGCGTTCGTGATGACGTGCCTGCGAAGCGCTGGCATTCGTACCGTCGCCGCGGTGCCGCGAGGCGGTGAGGATCCGGATGCAATCGACTGGCGCGGCAGAGTGGCGCTGATCCTCGGGGGTGAGGGCGCCGGCGTTCCCGACGAGGTCACCAGGCAGAGCGACCTGCTGGTCTCCATTCCCATGGCGGCTCGCGTCGAGTCCTTGAACGTCGCGGCTGCAGGTGCCATCCTCGTGTATGCGGCTAGACGTCAGCGTGGACTTTAGGGTTATCGCTGGCAGTCGGCAGTTGGGAGGTCTTCCGAGATTCCCTTCGTGAGCTTTGTGACCTTCGTAGCTAAGTATCGGACTCGGTAAAGAGATACGTTGGAAGTTGATCTAACTCTGCCTCTCGGAGTCGATTGATTGTCAGGTTCATTATTCGCAGACGAAGACGACGAACGGGCGACGCGTGAGCTGCGTCTGTCGGGACCGGCGGCCGGGACGCCACTGGCCGAGCGCATCCGTCCGCGAACGCTCGACGAGATCGTCGGCCAGGACGAGATTCTCGGACCTGGCAAACCGTTACGCGAGGCGATCGAGCGCGACCTGCTGCAGTCCATCATCCTGTGGGGGCCTCCCGGCACCGGCAAGACGACACTCGCACGTATCATTGCCGAAATGACGGAAGCGCACTTCGTTCCGTTCAGCGCAGTGCTCGCTGGCATCAAAGAAATCAAAGAGGTCATGGCCGCGGCGCAGGATCGGCGGCGCCGCGCCGGCCGTCGCACTATCGTCTTCGTCGACGAGATTCACCGCTTCAACAAGGCACAGCAGGACGCATTCCTGCCACGCGTCGAGGCGGGCGACATCGTGCTGATTGGCGCCACCACGGAGAACCCGTCGTTCGAGGTCAACGCGGCGCTGCTTTCCCGCTCGAAGGTCTTCGTCCTGCAGCCGCTGACCGCTGACGCCGTCGAGCAGATCCTCCGTCGCGCCCTCGCCGATCGCGAGCGCGGACTGGGTGCGATGGATCTGAATACTTCGGATGAGGCGGTCGCGGCGATCGCCCGCTTCGCGAATGGCGATGCACGAGCGGCCCTCAACTTGCTCGAGTTCGCTGCCGCATCGGCGCCGATGGATCCCGAGACATGCGTGCGGCAGCTGGACATGCCGCAGCTCGAGCAGTCGATTCAGCGTCGTGCGCTCCTCTACGACAAGGGGGGCGAAGAGCACTACAACCTGATCTCGGCGCTCCACAAGTCGATGCGCAACAGCGATCCAGACGCCGCCGTCTACTGGGTCGCGCGCATGCTGGAGGCCGGAGAAGATCCCCTCTACATCGCTCGTCGTCTCGTCCGCTTCGCGTCGGAGGACATCGGCAATGCCGATCCTCAAGCGCTGACGGTTGCGATGGCGGCAAAAGAGGCCGCGCATTTCATCGGCATGCCCGAAGGCAACACGGCGCTGGCGCAGGCAGCCATTTACCTCGCCACCGCACCCAAGAGCAATGCCGTCTATACCGCATACAATGCGGCCGCGGCTGATGCGCACACCGAGGCAGCCGAACCGGTGCCCTTGCATCTGCGCAACGCGCCTACCAGGCTCATGAAACAACTCGACTACGGCAAGGGGTATCAGTACGCGCACGATGAGCCGGATGCCGTGACCGGAATGGAATGCTTACCACCCTCGTTGGCGGACAAGACGTACTATCGGCCCACGGATCGGGGGTTTGAGAAAGAGATCAAGAGACGGCTCGAGGCTTGGGAGCAGTACAAGCAAGGTCAAAGGTCAAGGGTCAAAGGTCAGAAGTAGCCGCCCGTTCCACATTCCAGGTTCCGGGTTCTTAGTTCGACGAGCAAAAGACAGACATGCGTAAACTCGGTGCCGCCCTCGTAGTTGGCGTTCTCAGTCTTACTAGCATCTTTGCGCAGACTGCTATCCCGACCCGCGAAGGACGCGGCGGCCAGACCGGTCAGGGCGGCCAGGGACGCCGTGGTGGCGGGCCCGCTCCCGAGATCGATCTGCCGTCGGCTCCTGTTGCGACACCCCTGCCCACGATCTCGGCCGAAATCACCGGGCCCGGACCGATCTTCGAATCGCTGATGGAGTTGAAGCCCGGCGACGACATGACGCACTTCAAATACGAGGCGCACGAGTACTTCGTGTCGGGAACTGCTAATGGCCAGCCCTACACCACGCGCATTGTCGTACGGCGACCGGCCGAGCCGGCGAAGTTCAGCGGCCTCGTGCTGGCCGAGTCGATGCACCCGAGTGGCAACGCATGGATGTTTCACTTCACCCACACCTACTCGATGACGACGGGCCACATCGGCCTCGACATTCTCACGAGCACGAGCGTGCCGTTCGCCGAGTTCAACCCGGAGCGCTACAAGAGTCTTCGGGTCGGCCAGGGACAAGCACCCGAGATCCTGGCGCAGGTTGGCGCGCTGATGAAATCCAGGCAGCAGGGCAATCCACTCGCGACGCTCCCGGTACGCAAGATGGTCCTGGCCGGAACGTCGGCATCGGCTGCGGCTCTCATCAACTACCTTCCCGCTCAT
>JBKPNV010000114.1:0-10614 GCA_046732795.1 Acidobacteriota bacterium | reverse complement strand
GGGCACTTCAAGGCGGGTCTAAAGACCCACGGATCCCGGTTCCCAACTCCGAGTCCCGAGTTACGAATGCACCCCCGGCGCCTCATGGCCGGTGCGCGCCACGTACTCGACGTACGATCCTGGATACAGATGCGGCTCGATTTCAACGCCCGTCTCCCCGCCCAACTCCACGACTCGATTGCTGAGACCGCGCAGGAAGGCGCGATCGTGCGACACGAACAGCATCGTGCCCTCGAAGTCCTTGAGCGCCTCGATGAGCATCTCTTTCGTGAAGAGATCGAGATGGTTGGTCGGCTCGTCGAGGACGAGGAAGTTCGGCGGATCGAGCAGCATGCGCGCGATGACGAGCCGCGTCTTCTCTCCACCGGAGAGCGCGCGAATCTTCTTGTCGATGTCGTCACCCGAAAACTGAAAGGCTCCGGCGAGGTTCCGGAGCACGCCGATGGACTCGTCGGGAAAGTCTTTCTGCAGCTGCTCCTCGATGGTCAGCTCGGGATCGAGCAGATCGAGCGCCTGCTGGGCGAAGTACCCCATCTTCATGCTGGCACCCAGGGCGATCTGACCTGAGTCGGGCGCCAGCACGCCAGCCACCATGCGAAGCAAAGTGGTCTTGCCGGCGCCGTTCCGCCCCATCACGCACCACCGCTCGCCGCGTCTGATGATCATGCTGAGGCCATCATGAACGACGCGGTCGCCGTAGGCCTTGGAGACGCCTTCGAGCACGGCAACCTGGTCGCCGGATCGCGGCGGCTGGCGGAAGTCGAATCGCACGACCCGCCGCTTCTTCGGCAGCTCGATTCTTTCGATCTTCTCGAGCGCCTTCACCCGGCTCTGCACCTGCGCCGCTTTGGCGGCATGCGCCGAGAAGCGCTCGATGAACCGCTGCTCCTTGGCGAGCATCGCCTGCTGCCGCGCATATGCCGCCTCTCGATTCGCCTCACGGACCGCGCGTTCGCGCTCGTAGAAATCGTAATTGCCGGAATACGCCGTGATCTCGCCGCCGTCGATCTCCGCGATCTTCGTGACGACGCGGTTCATGAACTCGCGATCGTGCGAGGTCATGAGCAACGCACTGCCACGGGACTTGAGAAATTCCTCGAGCCACACGATCGATTCGATATCGAGGTGATTGGTCGGCTCGTCCATCAGCAGGACGTCCGGCGCGCCAAGGAGGACGCGCGCCATCGCGACACGCATTTTCCATCCGCCCGACAGCAGCCCCACGTCCGCGTCGATGCGACGATCGTCGAAGCCGAGACCATGCAGCACTTCCCGCGACTGCGCCTCGAGGCGATAGCCGCCCAGATGCTCGTACTCCTCCTGCACCTCACCGAAGCGGGCCAGAATGCGATCCAGGTCGTCCGCCTTCGCAAGGTCGGTCATATCGTGCTGCAGTGCTTCGAGCTGGTGATGCAGGACGCCAAGCCGGCCACTTCCAGCGATCGCTTCGTCGAGCACCGAGCGCCCTGACATCTCTTCGACGTCCTGCCGGAAGTAGCCGATCGTGGTCCTTTTCGGCACCGACACGTCTCCTTCGTCTGGAGACTCTTCGCCCACGATCATCCGAAACAGCGTCGTTTTGCCGGAGCCGTTGGGCCCGACAAGCCCGACCTTCTCCCCGGGGTTCAGCTGGAAGGACGCGTCGACGAACAGGACCTGACGTCCGTACTGCTTGCTGACGCCGGACAGCGAGATCACACGAGCAACTCCCCTCGACCGACGAGCACGGCCTGGCCACCGACACGTACCTGACGGATCTCGTCCCGATTCCCGTCGATGGCGATGTGTATGCGACTGCTGCGACCCATGACGGCACCTTGCAGACTGATCATTCGTTGTGCGGCCGCTCCTTCCACGACACCATAGTGGACGAGGTAACACCCGAGCGGTCCGCTGGCGCCGCCGGTCGCAGGGTCCTCCACGATGCCGAACTCCGGGGCGAACATTCGACTGTATACCGTCTCGGCCGAGCCGGGCGGATCGATGGAAAAGAGAAAAATCGCGAGCTCCAGTCCGGCCGCGCTCATGAACCGGCGAAACGCGGCGGCGTCACTCATCGCCCGATCGACGGCGCGCCGATCGCGAATCGGCACGAACAGAAAAGGTACCCCGCAGGAGATCTCCTGCACCGGCAGGTTCGGGGCCAGATCGTCTGCCGCCAGCCCGAGTGTTGCGGCGACCGCGGCTCGATCGTCGATTATGCGTCCAAAGACCGGCGTGGACTGCGTCATCCACGCGAAACGAAGTCCATCGCTATTCCACTCGAGATCAACGGGCACAGGTCCGATGTTGAGACCGAATACGAACCGTGCGACGCCCTGGCGGATGACACCGATCTGCGCGAGCGCGAACGTGCTTCCGATAGTCGGATGGCCCGCCATTGGCATCTCGTTCATCGGCGTGAAGATGCGCATGCGAATGTCGGTATCTGACCGTTCGGCGGGCAGGATGAACGTGCTCTCCGAGAAATTCATTTCCCGCGCGAGACGTTGCATCTTCGTCGTATCCAGTCCGCCCGCATCGGTGAACACGGCGAGCTGGTTGCCAACGAGCGCCTCATCGGTAAAGACGTCGTAGTGAAGATATGGAAGCGGCATCCTCTACTCATAGCTCACCAAGGGAGGGGGTTGTGAGCAGGACATCGGCAGTAGCTACCCAGCTACCGAGTTACCGAGCTACCCGCTAAGATCAATTTCCTATGCCGACCCCAGACGAACTCCTCGAACTGGCGAATCTATGCGCGTCCAAGTTGGAGCAGGAAGGCTACTTGCGACACGTACCGTCGTTTTCAGACGCAGAGGAGCAGTGCGAGACGGAGTACGAGACCCTGCTCCAGGCAATTCACGAAGACGAACTTTTTGCGCCGGTCGACATCCAAAGGCAGGAGCAATTGGTCGAGAAGATTGCCTCTGCGCTCCCGGAAGATCAACGCACGCTCATCGTGGAACTCGCCGACAATCACGCGCGCCACGTGTGGCTGCAGCAGGAAGGCGCTTATCATCTCGGTCTGGCGGTCGGAAGAAAACTTCGCAACGCACGTCCAACGAACTTGTAAGCTCGCCGCTCTCACTTTGCACACTTTTGTAGAAACGACCGCGGTTCGCTACTCGTCACACCGCAAGATCATTCGACTTTTCAATGCTGGCGACGATGGTGCCGCGGCGTATCTCTTGCAGAAATCCGCCGCATGGCTCTTAGTGCGTCTGCTCGCAAAGAAGAACTGGGAAAACTCATCGAGCGTGTCCGTGATGAGTTCATCGAGATGCCTGGAATGCAGCTCACGGAAGCGCAGGCCGCACGTCTCTGGGGCCTCGAACCCACGGCATGTCGTGGTGTTGTCGACCTCCTGGTAGGCGCTGACTTTTTGCGGCGCACCCCGGGAGGACGTATCGCAAGAGCCGGGCGTTAGCGCGTTGCGTTACGAGCTTGCTTCGCTTTTAGCAGTCCGGTCGCACGTTCGGCCGCCTCGCGCACAAGAAAACCCATCTTCGGGTGAGACGCTTCTAAATCGGGATCTCTACCCCGTTCGCGCAACTCCTCTGACGTCGTCGGACCAATAGAAGCGACAACCGCCTTTCTGATGCCTTCACCGACCGAGACCCCGAGTCCCAGTGACTCGGCCACATCGAGCAAGTGCACCACTTGCGTTGCCGTCGTGAAGAGGATCACATCAATCCTCCCTTCTGCAAGGTCATGGCATGCGGCGCGAAGCGGTCCCAGATCTTCCGGCAGCGCCCATTGGTAGACAGGGACGGCGGTCACGACAGCTCCTCGATCGCGAAGCCCGGCCAGAAGGTCGGGGTTCGACACGCCGTACTCCTGAACCGCGACTCGCAGTCCTGTCAGCCTTAGTTCACTGGAACGACTATCGAGTATCGAAAGAATCTCCCTCCACGTGTTGGGCTCCGGCGCCGTCACCCACACGGGAACCTGAAACTCCCGCAACGCGGCAACGGGCTTCGGGCCACGCGCGACGATTCTCGAACGCCGCAACGCGTCGATGAAGCGGTCGCGACTGCCGCGCACCCGTTCAATGGTTGCGATCAGCGCTCGCGTCCCGACGCCTGTCATGAGAATGACGAGGTCGAATTCGCCACGCTCGAGCCCGTCGGCAAACGCCACCGCCTCTGTATTCGACTCGAGCGGAACCTCTCGCATGGCGGGGGCCGAGACCGGCTCCCCTCCGTAGGTGGTCACCAGCGTGGCCAGCTCGCGAGCTCGGCGGCTTTCAAGAACGAGTACTCGGAGACCGTCGAATGACACGTGTTATTCAGTGGTGTGCAAGTAGGCTTCCTCGCCATGCATGGTCACATCGAGGCCGGTTGCCTCGTCGGCCGAGGTGGCTCGAAGCGGAATGAAGAGAGAAATGATCTTGAGCAGCACGAAGCTCACCGCGCCGCTATACACGATTGCCGTCGCGACGGCAGCCGCCTGAATGCCAACCTGAGCCGGATTTCCGTGCAGCGCGCCATCGAATGCGCCGTTCAGCGCCTTCTCCGCGAAGACGCCGGTCAGGATCGCACCAACGGTCCCGCCCACTCCATGCGCCGCGACAACGTCGAGCGAATCGTCCAACGATGTCTTGGCGCGGATGATCAACGCCAGGTAGCTCGGAACTGCCGCGATACCTCCCAATAGGATCGCGCTCATCGGACTGATGTAGCCTGCGGCTGGAGTGATCGCGACCAGCCCCACTACGATTGCCGTCGCGCATCCCACCGCCGTCGGCTTGCCAGAGCGCATCATGTCGAGGAACGTCCACACGACCAGCGTGGCAGCGGGCGCCAGCATCGTCGTTACGAACGCGAGGCCAGCGATTGGACTTGCGGCGAGCGCGCTGCCGGCGTTGAAGCCGAACCACCCGAACCAGAGCAGGCCAGCTCCAAGCAATACTGTCGGAATGTTGTGAGGCAGGATCGACGCGTGACCGTAGTCCGAGCGGCGGCCGACGACCAGGGCGGCAACCAGAGCAGCGGCACCCGCGTTCACGTGCACGACGGTTCCGCCTGCGAAATCCCATGCGCCCAAGTCGGCCAACCATCCACCACCCCAGACCCAGTGTGCCATGGGCGCATAAACGATCACCGACCACAAGCAGATGAACAGAAGATACGCGGAAAACCTCATCCGCTCGACGATGGCGCCAGAAATGAGGGCAGCAGTGATGATGCAGAACGTTGCCTGAAACGCCATATACAGAGCGTGCGGAATCGTGATGGGCACGACAGCGCCTGTGGCGTCGAGGCCGACACCATTGAGGAATGCGAGCGACAAATCACCGAGCCAGTTGTTGCCCGCCGTCAGCGCGAGTGAATACCCGACACACGCCCACAGCACGCCCACGAACCCCAACGAGATGAAACTCATCATCATCGTGTTCAGCGTGTTCTTGCTGCGGACGAGCCCGCCATAAAAGAACGCCAGTGCTGGCGTCATCAACAGGACCAGCGCTGTTGCGATCAACATCCACGCAGTGTCAGCTGGATTTACCATTCACTCACCTCTCGGGGGATCGTTCCGTGCGATGAGCGGAACGCTTGAGCCGGGTTCATTCTAGATGAGGAGAACCGAAAAGGATCATCGACGGAACAGACAAGAATGTCTGATCACGGCGATTCGCTATCAATAATGTTTGTTTTGAAAAGACGCCGAGGCTGGATGGTTTCAGTTGGTGCCGGACACCGACGCGCGAAGTCCGGGATCGACTTCGGGCCCGGGTGAGTGAATCGGGTCGTCGCTGGCCCATGGCATCCGGCACGGCTGTTGGCGTTCGTAGCGCAGCAGATTTACCGTCAGGCGTTTCGTTACCGGATTCAATCCTTGTCGAATGGATGCCTCGATGAGCGACCGCTGGATCGCAACCGCTTCGCCAAACTGACCTCGTTCTGCAAGCGCCATCGCCATCGTCTCACCGAGGTCGATTGTCTTGCCCGACTGCAAGAGACGCTCGGTGATGGCCTGCGCCCGCTGTCCATCGCGCACGCGATCGTCGGGGGCCGCCGCGAGCAGGCGAGCGAGCGCGAACGGGAAATCAGGGCGGTCAGGATGGATGCGTGACGCCTCGTCGAACCAGTCACGCGCCTCACGATAGCGGCCGAGGCGGACGAGCGCCATGCCGTAGCCAAATCGCGCATCTGCGGATTTCGGATTGATCCGGAGGGCTTCGGCGTACTGCGCCATCGACTCCTCGACTCGACCGCTGCGTCGCAGCGCGTCGGCGAGTGCCTGATACGCTTCGACGTAGTTCGGGCTGAAGCGCACCGCGGCCGACAGATGGTTGATGGCCTCCTGGCCGCGTCCGCTCGAGGCCATCAACACGCCGAGACTGTAATGCGCCTTGGCCGCCGTCTCATCGATGCCATCGGGCGGTGCCATCCGCAGCGTCTCTTCGAACCACTTCACGGCGCCGCGCACGTCACCCTGCATGTAGAGAGAGGTCGCAAGCTTGTGACGCAGCGATCGTCCGAGCGACGACGACCCCGGCGTGATGTCGACACCTTTCTTGAAGAATCCCTCCGCCGCTTTGAAGTCGCGCGACTCGAGCGCGCGCACGCCTCTCAGCTCGTACGACAATCCGCTTTCGAGTGCCAGGTCGAGCTCCTGGCGAAACGGATCGGGCACCAGCACCTCGGTGTTCTTCCAGAGCCTGAGGTGGTCCTCGGCCTTTGCCGTGTCTCCAAGTCCGCGATACGCCATCGCCAGCGGTGAGTGCACGCTCTGCAGAGCGGGATCGAGCTTGAGCGCCTCTTCGAGAGTTGCGGCCGCGCGCGCAAAATCACGACGCGCCAGCGCGGCCTGGCCCAGGCCGACGAGCACCGATGGGGCCATTGGCGCCAACTGGCGCGCGCGCTCGAAAAGAGGCTCCGCCTTTTCCGCTTCGCCTTGATCGAGGTAACCGCGGCCCAACCAAATCAACGTGGGGACGTCGTTCGGTAGAATTTGCAGCACGCGACTGAATGCATCGATCGACTTGGCTGTGTTGCCTTCGCTCTTGTAGAGGTGGGCGAGAAAGTACGGCCAGCGCGGCTCCTGCGGCATCAAGACCTGCGCGTTCAGGTAGGCGGGCTCTGCGGCATCGTAATACTCGCCTGCCTGCAGCAGCATCCCAAGGGTGCCATATGCTCGCCCGCGCTCTTCAGCCGAAGCTCCCGGCTTGTTGATCGTTGCGAGCATCGACTGATAACCCTGCTTCACCTGCTCCTGCACCGACGGATCCATCCGGGACAGATCCGGGAGCGTGACGTCGAGCATCTTCGGTGGAGGCGGGCTCGACGGCTTGGTCGAGGAACTGCATCCAACGAGGAGCGGAAGAACTATGACAACTCCCAACTTCCAACTCCCAACTCCCAACTTTGCGAATCTCGCCAACGGCCAGGTGGATGGCATTGGGAGTTGGACCCTTGGGAGTTGGGGATTGACGAGCATCACTTGCCGCTTCCCTGTTTGAGCGTGGTCCAGCGATCGATGGCTTGATCGGCCCACTCCTCCATTTTCCCATCAGGCCACTGCACCCGAACGGTGACCGGGACCGTGGACGTTCCCAGCCCGACGAGCACGCGTGGATCGTTGGCGGACGCATAACTGCCGTCTGACCGCGATCGGCGCCAGATGGTTGGACCGGAGGGGCGGACGATCGATACCCGCGCGCCGAGCATGTCTCGTCCGCCGACACCGATCAGTCGAAGACCGAGCCAGTGATTCTTGTTGCCGATGTTGTTGATGAACAGGCGCGTCGGCCCGTTCGCCGTGCCGACGACGACATCTTCGTCGCCGTCGTTATCGACATCCCCGAAGGCTGCGCCCCTGCTCACATCGAGGAGCTTGAAAGGCTCGCCGCCACGCGCCGAAACGTCCTCGAACCGGCCGTTTCCGAGATTGCGAAACAGCTGATTGAGCATCTTCAACGGAAAGGGATCCTTCGCGCGCGCTTGCGCCTCGATCATCGAGACGCTGCCGTTGAGCGTAATCAGATCGAGCCAGGAATCGTTGTCGAAGTCGAACCAGGCGGTACCGAAACCTGTCTTGGCGAGACTGGGCGCGCCGAGGCCAGACGCCGCCTTTCGATCCTCGAATACGGCGTTGCCCTGGTTCTGATAGAGGACGTTCATCTGCGCCAGCCAGTTGGTGATGAAGATGTCCTCGTCGCCGTCGTTGTCGTAATCGCCAGCGTCGATGCCCATACTGGCTTCCGAGTTGCCCTGGCCGTTCACGGCGGCGCCGTTGAGAAACGCCATGTCCTTGAACGTCCCGTTCTTCTGATTGATCCAGAGCTGGTTGGGCATGCCGTCGTTGCCGACGTAGATATCCATCCAGCCGTCGTTGTTGAAGTCCGCGGCGGAGACGCCAAGTGCCGGACCGTATGCTCCACCGACCAGCGCCATCCTGGTGATGTCAGTGAAAGTACCGTCACCCTTGTTGCGATACAGCTTGCTCGGTTGGGGTCGATAGCTGTTCGGCGGGCAGTAGTCGTGCTGTCCCGTCACGGACAGGCAATCGATGTCACCTTCTACGCTGTACAGGAGATAGTTACCGACGAAGAGATCCAGCCAGCCATCGCGATCGATGTCGACGAAGGCGGCCGAGACGCCCCAGCCGCCCCTGTTCGCCGTCCCGCTCTTCGCCGTGATGTCGGTAAAGGTGCCGTTGCCGTTGTTGTGCAGCAGGACGCCTTCGGTGAGCCCGGTGCGGTAGATGTCGACGAAGCCGTCGTTGTCCACGTCCGCAGCCGCCACACCCATTCCGTAGGTCTGGATATCGATGCCCGCCTGATCGGTCACGTCCGTGAAATGCAACGTTCTCTTGCCGTCGGCGCCCACCGTGAGATCGTTGCGATACAAACGATCCTTGAGCGGCCCTTTCGGTGGAAACAAGGCGTCCTTGATCGTCTTGCCCTTCCCGAGCATCTGGCTCTGCACGAGGTACAGATCGAGATCGCCGTCGTTGTCGAAATCGAACAATCCCACGCCGGGCGCCATGATCTCGGGATAGTAGTACTCACCAGACATCCCGTTGAAATGAACGAAGTCGATGCCTGCCGCCGCGGCCTGTTCCGCGAAATATGGCTCATCGGCCGCGGTCGACGTTGCGGTGGTCGTCGTCGCAGGAGCCGTGCTGCTGCCGCACGAGACCATCGATACCGCGGCCAGGAGCACGAGGGCCGATCGGATGAGCATCTGAAGAAGCGTACACGATCCGGAACTCGGGGCTCGGGATCCGGGGGGCTCGGCCTGGACTTGCGGATGGTTCGGAGGTCGGCGTGAGTCGAAGGCTGCGTCGTGGCCTCGAGGTTCGAGATGGGACCCGCAGCGCGAATCCCGAGTCCCGAACCCCGAATCCCGAGATTAGAAGTCCACCGTCATGTTGAAGCGCACGAAGCGCGGCATCAACAGCGTCGACGGGTTGTACCACGTGGCGCCGTTTCCCGTGAATGTCTGCTGATAGGTCAGACCCGGGTTGGCGTTGAACAGGTTGTAGACATCGATCGCCGCGAGGGTTCTGGTGCGACCAAAACGCAGGATCTTGCCGACGCGGAGATCGACCTGTCGCACGTAGTCGCCATAGAGCTCCCCCGGCAACAACAGATTCAGCGACTGCTGGTTATTGAGCAGCGGAATGCCGGCAATCGGGTTGGTCACGGTGTAATTCGCGTTGACCGATTGCCCATTGCTGGCTGAGTCATTGCCGCCGAGACCGAGTGTGCCCGGCTTGAACTGGAAGCTCGCCGCCAACTGTACGTCAGCCTTTGGAATAACGTACGTTGCAAGACCGCGGATCTGCGTGAGCCACGGCTCGGTGACGTGGCAGGAAGCGGGCTGCTGCCAAACGGGCGGCACGCCTATCGCCGGGCTTATGAGGAGTGCCTCGGGGACCTTGGCCGTAACTTCGCACATGTCCCTGACGCCACGTCCTGTGCTCGTACCGCCCTGGACGACGAGCCCGTTCTTCAACCGTGAGTTCACGTTGACGTCCACACCGTGCCAGTACTGGTACTGGTCGCCATAGTCGCTGGCAAACGTCGTGTAGTTGGTCGCAGCGGAAAAGTTAGCGGTCGGGTTGAGACCAGTCACCTGATAGCCGCCGCCCCCTGGGAGTGATGGGTTCTGCGGTGCCGTGATCGTGTAGGGGACGTAGTCAGCGGCCGTGGAGGCCAGATTATCGGTGACCAGGAAGCCCTGGAACCAACGACGATAGTAGCCCACCTCAACGGACGTGCGGGGCAGAATTTCGTGCTGCACGGAGGCGCCGAACTGCCAATCCGACGGACGCACACCCCAGCCCTCCAGGATGGCGGGGTTGATCGGCGCAGCGGACAGAGCCTGTCCGAAGGCGGGCTGCTGCCAGGGACCGCATTCGCCGTTGGCGGCCGGGTTCATCAGATCGCATTGCGGCACGTAATCACCGTTGATACCGAGGCCACCGCGATCGTTCCAGGTACGGTTCGTCGTGCGCGCGAAGCGCGTCGCGCCGGCCGGGTTCATCAGCGTGTAACGATCCTGATTGTTTGCCGGCTGCAGATAGCGCCCCAGGTTGACCTTCAGCGACGTCTTGCCATTGCCCCGAACGTCGTACGCCGCGCCCATGCGCGGGCTGATGTCATTGAACGCGGGAACGCCG